>DATMFU010000403.1:0-2302 GCA_035556015.1 Niallia sp.
TTAACCATTATATCTGTGAGAAAGGCTTCTTTTGGATATCCCATAAAAAATATATGAACTCTTAATGCTGCTTTCGGGTTGCATGCAAGGCGACGAAAAGCACTCCTAATAGCAAAAAAATTCCAATGCGATTATTAAAACTTTTCAATATATCACCCTAGTTTTTCCTTTTTACTACTATTTTTGCTGATCCCTCTTCTTTGAATCGGATACCATAAAAGGTGGAATAAAATATGTACAATGATGGCAGCAAAAATTCCAGCTTTCAAAAATGCCCACCCAGTAAAGATTCCAACCCATATGTTACCTACATTTGTATAGATATACATGGCTGGCTTCGGTTCTGGAGACACCATTTTGATCGAAGGGATATGTACTAAAGCAAAAAGAATACTTGTAATACCTAGTGCGATAAAGACGGAAATTGTATTAACCGGCTCACTGATAAATTGCAAGAGCCATAAAAGGAGACTCATTATGCCCCAACGAAACATAATTTCCTCAACAAATCCTCCGTAGAAAACTCGACTTAAAATACCAATACTGTGGTAGTGGTTTTCAACAGCTAGATAGTCTTTCTTAGAGATGGACTTTACAAAGTAAAAATAATACAACAATATATTTCCGACAGAACAAATAAGACCAAATAGAAGCCCAAACTTTAATATAAGAATCCAATTAAATTCAGTTGTAAGAATACTAACTCTTGGTACGGCAAATGCTCCCATTGCACCAAATATTGCAACGGTACTAAAGTGAGCAATTAAACGTTCCTTATCGGAGATTTCATCGCTATTTGGCATCTTCTTCTCCGTTTGAAACATGAAATAGATTCCCGGCAAGCAAATAACAACAGATAAAAGAAACAAATACAAAAGATTAAATTTCCTCACCCCTTATGAAGGTATCACCCTCCAAAAATTAATATCTATGTAATCGGTTTATCTTCCACAACGGAAGATAGCTTTATTAAAGTAGACGGTTCTCCATATGCTAAAGTTTCATCAATAAATGCTTCTAATACTTTCACCGATTCTGTTACAACCTTTACTAAATAACTATATTGACCAGCTAATCGATGGCATTCTATTACTACTGGATGGTCTATGCAAAATTCTCGAAATTTTGTTCCTTGTTTTGTATCAAATAAAACATAGGCAGTGACATGTTTATGGAGTTTTTCCGGATCAATGACTGCCCTGTATCCCTTGATAATCTCTTTATCCTCTAGCTTTTTGACTCTTTCGTTTGTTGCAGGAGTAGAAAGTCCAATCTTCTTTCCTAATTCTGTCATCGATATTCGTGCATTTTCTTGAAGCTGAACAAGAATGCTTTCATCAATTTCGTCCAAGATAGTCACAACCTTTGCATTAAAAATGTAAGTATAATCAAAATTATTTAGAAAAATATAAAGTGAATTCAAAAAATTCCTTAAAATCTTTATGTATGGAAAATAATATACCATATAAAATAGTAAGTAATAAATAGTTAGGGAGATGAATGGGAATGGAAATCTATCAAGCTACCATAGAGGATGTAGAAGGAGTATCACATTTATTTAATTTATATCGAGTTTTTTACGAACAACCGTCTGATATAGAAGGAGCTATCTCATACATAAGAAATCGATTAGAAAGCAAGGATTCTATTATTTTCGTTGCCAAAAATCAAGAAGGGTATGTAGGATTTACGCAACTCTATCCTACATTTTCATCTATATCGATGAAAAGAGCATGGATTTTAAATGACTTGTATATTGATGAAAAAGCAAGAAACCAAGGAATAGGGGAGCTACTATTACAAAAAGCGAAAGAGTTTGCTCTTACGACAGGTGCAAAAAGTATTAGTTTAGAAACTGCACCAGATAATTATGTTGCTCAAAGATTATATGAAAAAAATGGGTACAAAAGAGATACGCAGTATTATCATTATGAATTGCTTTTAGGCTAAATAATTTATAGAGTTAGATAAAGACACTTATTAGAGTGTCTTTTTAATATGTACTCAAAATAAGTTAAATAGCTTGTATCTTTTTCTATTATAATTGTCTTGTCATCTAGCAAGTGGTGTCATAATCAGTTGCTTCTACTTGAATGGCAGAAGAGTATGGATTTGATATAATCGTAGCTACAGGATACGATGAGGAGGAAATATTCAACTGGAGGTATATTGGAACAATCTTTTCATAAAGTCTGTAAGTTGATTAACCTAATAAGCTAGACTTACATAACCGAAATTAAATCGTATAATTATTTATATGCTATATGCTGAAAAATAACAAAATATAGAGATGGAGAATGGA
>DATMFU010000404.1:0-9623 GCA_035556015.1 Niallia sp.
TATTTCGAATAAATTAGTTGAACTATTGTGATACAACGCATAGTTATGATCAAAACCATCAAAATGCTGTATGCAGACAACTCCAGCTAACCATTTTAGGTATTTGTCGATATCTAATATTTTTGGTATTTGGTTTTCGAACTCAAGGTTTGTTAACGTATTAGTTTTTAGGATTAATTCGGAAAATAGAAGTCTTCCGTTTCCTGTTTCATATTTGGGTGTATAGCCTTGAAGTATTTCTGTTTTTGGTTCGTCATCCACTGTTAATAGCGAAAAATTGGCATCATCATCTGTAGCATAAAAAATACTTCCATCAGCAAGCTTTCTTTTTTTTAATAAATATTCATCTATGGATTCTAACTGTAGGTATACTCCTCTGTATTGGCCATTTACAGTTAAGAGAACATGCTGCGTTTGGGGAGAAAGAACACCAATGTTATTGAAAAAGTCAAAGGAAAGCTTATTTCGAATGAAGGAGGGATCCTTCGACTCTGCATTTAAATGTATTTCATGAGCTTCTTTTACTGTATGGGGATTTTGAAAAAGAATAGTATAAGATTTTTTTGTATGATTTCTAATAGAATGACCACGATAGGCAATCTCGATTATATATTTATTTTTTCCTTCTCTCATAAAGCCAGGGACATAATCTTCACTCCAAATATCTTTTCTCAAATTCTTATAATCATTAGGATGAATATATATGTTATATGAAATCATCAGTTTAATCCTTTCATGATTTATTTTTACAATATGTATCTTAATCAAAAAAGTTCAAAAAGAAGCTAGTTTATATGGAATACTATCGTCAAAAGTCTATACCTCACTTCCATCAAAAGCATAGTATGTATCAAATTGAATGAAAGTGGTGGGATATGTGAACGAAAGTCAAATAATTAAAGCAGCGTTGAAAAAGGTTATTACAAGTGGACTAGCATTATTTTTGAATAATAATCCAGTTGAGCCATCTGAAAAATCATATGAAGATAAAGACAAATCCAAAGGGGATAAGTCCTGGGGAGATAAGGACAAGTCTAAAGGAGATAAGTCCTGTGGAGACAAAGATAAGTCCAAAGGGCATAAATCTTGCGGAGACAAAGATAAGTCCAAAGGGCATAAATCTTGCGGAGACAAAGATAAATCCAAAGGCTGTAAATCAGGCGGAGGGAAAGATAAATCCAAAGGCTGTAAATCAGACGGAGGCAAAGATAAATCCAAAGGCTGTAAATCAGACGGAGGGAAAGATAAATCCAAGGGCTGTAAATCAGGCGGAGGGAAAGATAAGTCCAAAGGCTGTAAATCAGGCGGAGGGAAAGACAAATCGAAAGGCTGCAAATCAGATGGAGGCAAAGATAAATCCAAAGGCTGCAAATCAGGCGGAGGGAAGGACAAATCCAAAGGTTGTAAATCAGATGGAGGGAAAGACAAATCGAAAGGCTGTAAATCAGGTGGAGGCAAGGACAAATCGAAAGGCTGCAAATCAGATGGAGGGAAAGACAAGTCCAAAGGTGGAAAATCCAGTGGTGGTAAAGGAAAGTCTAAAGGTGGTAAATCTAAGGGAGGAAAAGGTAAAAAAGGCAAGAAAAAATAGTCTATTTCCAGCTTGATAAAATGAAAAGAATCTTACTTTTTTCTTTCGAATAAACAGACTCTATTATAGTAACTAATTAAATAATCAATAGTATTAAACATTTAGACGTGGTTCTCTTCTTAAGAGTACCTCGTTTTTTTCTGTTGAATTTCCTCGTTAATATTAACAAGGAACATTTAGAAGAAAGGTTATGAATTGTTTTTAGCAAAAACAGTACATAGATATAATAAAAATTATCTAGTTTATCAGTTGTTGCGGTTGTCATTTATTGGTATTGTTAATGGGGCTATTGATATTGAAAGGAAGGGGAATTTGATAAATGGATTTGCAAAAAGTGGTTGTGGATATTCAAAAGAAAATTGGATTTTCTGGTACTGTGCTTGTAGAGAATAAGAATAAAATACTGATAAACAAAAGCTTTGGTTTTGCCAACAGATCTGATCAATTAAGAAATACAGCTGAAACAAGATTTGGTATTGCTTCAGGGTGCAAGTTATTTACAGCTATTGCGATTTGTCAGCTTGTTGAGATAGGCAAACTATCACTAGATTCGAGAGTAAGAGAATGTTTAAAGTTTCCATTACCTTATATGGAAGAGAAAATTACTGTCCATCACTTACTCACCCATACATCAGGAATAGCCGATTATTTTGATGAAAGTGAAATGGATGATTTTGAAGAACTTTGGATTAAACAACCTATGTACCATTTAAGAAATATACAAGATTTCCTTCCTCTGTTTCAAAATAAACCAATGAAGGCAGAGGTAGGACGTTCTTTTCATTATAATAATGCAGGATACATATTACTGGGATTGATGGTAGAAGAAATAAGTGGAATATCATTTTGTGAATATATCGAGAAAAATATCTTTCATAAAGCTGGTATGAAGAATTCTGGCTATTTTTCTTTTGATACTCTTCCTAGAAATACAGCACTAGGCTATATTGATCAACAGGATGGAACATGGCGTACGAATATATACTCATTGCCAGTAAGGGGCGGATCAGATGGAGGGGCATTTGTAACAGCAAGTGACATGGCAAAATTATGGGATGCACTATGGAACAATCTCCTTTTATCCGATAAGATGACTAAGAAACTCTTACAACCACATGTAAAAACAAATAATGATAGTTTTTATGGGTATGGACTATGGATAAAAAATAACGGGGAGAAAACAATTAAATATCATGTGATGGGATATGATCCTGGAGTTAGCTTTCACTCTGCATACTATCCACAAAAGGATATAAAGACAGTTGTTTGTTCTAATAAATCAGAAGGAGCATTTGAAATATATGCAGGCATAGAAGAAAGTCTTGTTTTTGGGCGAGATAATTAGATTAGTTAAGCAAATTCTTTTATGCTCTCATGATTTATTTTTAAAAATAGCATATTAGTAAAGATATCATTAATCTTGACAATAAAATTCCACCCACTTATTATTATGTAGACCAGTCGTTATAAAAATAAAAAAGAGATGATAGAGAGTGAAGAAGGATACTAATAAGAGAGATGCAATATTAATGACTGCTACTCATTTATTTCAACTACAAGGCTATCATGCTACAGGTCTGAATCAAATAATTGAGGAAAGTGGTGCACCAAAAGGGTCTTTATATTATCATTTCCCAAATGGAAAAGAAGAAATAGCTCGAGAAGCAATTAAAAGGATGCGAGAGCTTGTTTTAGAAAAAACAACTGAAGACTTAAATAGAGGAAAAACCGCTATAGAGGCCTTTAAATTTCATGTGAATTCTATTGCAAACATGTGTGATCAAAATGGGAGTGTGGAGGTAGAAGGACTACAAATTAGTCTTATTGCTTCAGAAACTGCTTCCACACATGAATCATTGCGTATAGTTTGCAATGAAACATTTGCTGTTTGGCAAGAACTTTACGCAAACAAATTAGAGCAATTTGGGTATGATAAGCAACAAGCAAGAGAACTAGGAGTTACGCTAAATGCGCTCATAGAAGGAGGCTGTATGTTAGCAGTAACGAATAAAAGTAGTTATCCATTACGCTGTATTTCAAATCAAATTACAGCGTTATTAAAACAATCGAAATATGTTAAGGGGTAGAAGGAGGAAAAAAACAACTATGGCTATGGATATGTCCGCTACAAATGGTTCAGCCATTACGAAAGCTAATGTGAAAACAGTACCTATTATCGCTTCATTCTTAATAGCGGGTTTTATTGGTTTATTCAGTGAAACTGCATTGAATATGGCGTTAAATAGCCTTATTACTGATTTTGGAATTAAGGAAACTACTGTTCAATGGCTAACTACCGGATATTTATTAACACTTGGTATTTTAGTACCAGTATCCGGAACAATTTTACAATGGTTTACAACGAGACAGTTATTTACTACATCACTTATTTTTTCCATAATAGGTACTTTGATAGCTGCTATCGCACCTAGTTTCACAGTGTTATTGATTGCTCGTGTCGTACAGGCAATAGGAACAGCACTGCTATTACCACTAATGTTTAATACGATACTAGTTCTGATTCCACCACAGAATCGTGGGAAAGTTATGGGATTGATGGGGCTAGTTATTAGTTTTGCACCAGCTGTAGGACCAACCATTTCTGGTTTGATTCTTAAATCATTAACTTGGCATTGGATATTCTGGGTTTGCCTACCGTTCTTAGTACTTGCTATTATTTTTGGTAGTTTCTTTATGCAAAATGTTACAACTCCAACAAAGCCGAAAATAGATATACTATCGATTATTTTATCGACAATTGGTTTTGGAGGAATTGTATATGGATTTAGTAGTGCAGGTGAAGGTGGAGGATGGAGTAGTTCTAAAGTAGTTATTGCTTTAGTAGCTGGTATTGTAGGATTAATACTATTCGCTATTCGCCAAATAAAGATGAAGCAACCAGTAATGAATTTACGTGCATTTAAATATCCAATGTTCGTTTTTGGCTTAATTCTTGTAGTGGTTGTAATGATGGTATTGCTTTCTTCCATGATCCTATTACCACTATATTTACAGAACGTACTAGCACTTAGCGCATTTACAGCTGGATTGCTTTTACTGCCAGGTGGAATTATGAATGGATTTTTATCGCCAATTATGGGTGGACTATTTGATAAATTTGGACCTAAATGGTTAGTAATTCCAGGTTTTGTTTTAGTAATTGTTGCATTATTTGGTTTCTATACAATTGATTTAGAGACATCTAAAGGATTAATTATTGGTTTGTTAATTGTATTAATGATGGGTGTATCCATGATTATGATGCCGGCACAAACAAATGGTTTAAATGAATTGCCGAAGGAATTATATCCAGATGGAACAGCAATTATGAATACATTACAGCAAGTAGCAGGAGCTATTGGTACTGCCATTGCAATTTCATTGTTATCCTCTGGAACAAAAGACTATATGGCTAATCCAGAAGATATAGCTAATCCATTAAATCCTTTATTAGCCTTTACAGAAGGTGTGCATAAATCATTTGCCTTTGCAATTGTACTTTCTGTAATTGGTTTAATTCTTGCTTTCTTTATTAAGCGAGTGAAGGTTGAACATCAATAATTTTTCATAAAATCACTATAAAAAGGCTGACTATGGTTGGTCTTTTTATAGTGACATATCTTATGTAAGTTCCGCTACTTGTAAAATTCCCCGGTATTTACTTTCCATCTAGTGCCATTTGTTATCAATATAATGATGTTCGCATCTATTTATCTACTTTATGAAATAATAATAATTAGTAGGATTCATGTACATTTCCTTTGCTATGAGAATTCAAGTAATGTCGAAAAAATCATTACTGTACAATTCTGCAAATACATAGTATGATGTATTTTATATTTAATGTTAGATTTCCTGACATGACATCTGTTAGAAAAGAGAACAATTTGTTCTTATCATACTTTATTTTTAAGGAGCTAGATATATGAAAGCAAGCAAGAGACTACCTAGACTAATCTTAATTTTGGCAGTTTTGTTTACTGCCCTAAATATCATTCTTCCATCATCCAAAATTCAAGCAGAGGAAAAAACCTATCAAATCGCAACAGATATAACCTTTGCACCATTTGAATTTCAAGATGTTAATGGTAAATTCGTTGGTATCGATATGGACTTATTGGATGCCATCGCAAAGGATCAAGGGTTTAAATATGATATTAAGCCACTTGGTTTTAACGCAGCTGTCCAAGCATTAGAATCGCAACAAGTAGATGCAGTTATTGCAGGTATGAGTATTACAGAAGAGAGACAAAAGAAGTTTGACTTCTCCGATCCATACTTTGATTCCGGAATTATTATGGCTGTTGACAGTGACAATGAGGACATTATTTCTTACAAAGATTTAAAAGGAGAAAAAGTTGCTGTTAAAACAGGTACAGAAGGTGCAAGTTTTGCTGAAAGTATTAAAGATAAATACGGATTTAAAATTGTAACATTCGATGATTCTGCAAATATGTATGAAGATGTTCGCACAGGTAATTCTGTTGCCGTATTTGATGACTACCCAGTTTTAGCGTATGGTATTAAACAAGGCAATGGATTAAAAATAGTGACAGATAAAGAAGCTGGTGCTTCTTATGGATTTGCTGTTTCCAAAAGTAAAAACACAGAATTATTAGATATGTTTAATACTGGGCTAGCTAATTTAAAAGCTTCAGGTGAATATCAAAAAATCATGGATAAATATTTAGAAACAGGATCAGATAAGGCAGAAGAGGATACAGGATTCTTTGGTTTATTAAAAGATAGTATGCCAAGTTTGCTATCTGGTTTAAAGATGACATTAATTTTAACAGTTGTTTCTTTAATTATTGCAACCATTGTAGGTATTATTTTCGGGTTATTCCGTATTGCTAAAAATAAAGTGTTACGTGCGATTGCAGTTATTTATATTGATGTTTTCCGTGGTACTCCATTAATTGTACAGGCATTCTTTATCTATTTTGGTATTCCTGCTGCGTTAGATTTCCGAATTTCAGCAGTTGCTGCAGGACTTATTACACTAAGTTTAAATGCTGGTGCCTATATGGCAGAAATTGTTCGCGGAGGAATTCAATCTGTTGATAAGGGACAAATGGAGGCAGCACGTAGTTTAGGTCTTCCTTATGGGAAAGCAATGAGAAAGGTTGTATTACCACAGGCTATACAACTAATGATTCCATCCTTTATTAACCAATTTGTAATCACATTAAAAGATACTTCTATCTTATCTATCATCGGTATTAATGAATTGACCCAAAGTGGAAAAATTATTATTGCTAGAAACTTAGAGTCATTCCAAATGTGGCTAATCGTAGGAATCATATACTTTATTGTCATCATCATTTTAACAAAAGTATCAAATGTGTTAGAAAGAAGGATTAAACATGGCCAAGCTTAAAGTAACGAATCTAAAGAAGTCTTACGGAAATTTAGAAGTATTAAAGTCAATAGATTTAGAAGTGCAAGAAAAAGAAGTGGTTTGTTTAATTGGTCCTTCTGGTTCAGGAAAAAGTACCCTGCTTCGCTGTCTTAATATGCTAGAGGAAGTAACGGGCGGAGATGTGCAAGTTCATAATTATCATTTGACTGACAAGAAGACCAATATTAACAAGGTGAGAGAAAATATTGGAATGGTATTTCAGCACTTCAATTTATTCCCTAACTTAACTGTTTTAGAAAATATTACGCTTGCACCAGTTGAATTAAAGAAAGCAACGAAAGAACAAGCAAAAGTAAAAGCACTTGAACTTCTTGAGCGAGTAGGTCTAAAGGATAAAGCAGATGTAAAACCAGCTAAATTATCTGGTGGACAAAAACAAAGGGTAGCAATTGCTAGAGCACTTGCTATGAATCCTGATATCATGCTTTTTGATGAACCAACAAGTGCTCTTGATCCAGAAATGGTTGGGGAAGTACTTAGTGTTATTAAACAGTTGGCAAAAGAAGGTATGACGATGGTGATTGTTACACATGAGATGGGATTTGCAAGGGAAGTCGCAGACCGAGTTATTTTCATGGATAAAGGTTATATAGTAGAAGAAGGAACACCACAAGAAATTTTCGGTAATCCTCAAAACGAACGAACAAAAGACTTCTTAGAGAAGGTTCTATAATAATGAATAAAGGGTCTAACCTCTGTATCTAGAGGTTAGACCCTTTATGATTGTATTAATTTTTTATATTACTTTTGGTTTGATTTAAATGAAATACTTTCTCTAATGTACGGATATCTTTTTCTATCATTTTTATGTTTTCGGTACAATTTTTTAGAATAAGGGTTAGTTCCATCCACTTTTCTTCATTATAATTGTTTTTCATTCGTCATACCCCTTTATCTTATGATAATAAACAATATGACGAATTTTTACCGTTTATACATAAACGAATAGAAAATAAGAAAGAATAATATATTTTTTGCGAGATTAACTCTTTCTGACCAAATTATCTTCCTACTACTTCTTTTAAAGATTTTTCTTTTCTTATTGGCCAAGCTTCTACACCTTTCAAGCCTTTAATATCATCTCGATAGAAAACAGGTTCTTTTCCTAATTTTCGTTGTTTCATATAATGATCTAGTGCTTTAAAGGCGATAGGACCGAGTATAGAAATAGCAACTAGGTTTACTAGTGCCATGATGGCCATCGTGAAGTCTGCTAAATCCCAAACAATTTGAAGATTGGCAACTGCGCCGAACATTACCATTCCAAGAGCAAGAATACGATAGAAATTTAAGAATGTTTTACTCTTACTAATGAATGGTAAGTTAGCTTCCCCGTAATAATAGCATCCAATAATAGAGGTAAAAGCAAATAGGAAGATGGCAATTCCTAAGAACACGCCACCCCAAGTGCCAAAGTGCTCAGCCATAGCAGCTTGTGATAATTCAATTCCCGTTAAGCCTGATCCATATGCATCTGATGTAAGAATAATAAATGCTGTAGCAGAACACACGAGTAATGTGTCAAAGAAGACTCCTAATGCTTGGATAAATCCTTGTTTAGCAGGATGTGAGACAGATGCTGTTGCAGCAGCAATCGGATCTCCACCGATTCCAGCTCCATTGGAGAATAGTCCTCTTTTAACTCCATTCATAATAGCTGCAGCAATTCCACCGCCAACTACTTGTTCCATGCCAAAGGCGCTTTTAAAAATTAATGCTAAAACATGAGGAATCTCTGTAATATTGGTGATTACTACAAAGACTGCAAGGAGAATATAGCCAAATGCCATAAAGGGTACGATAAGAGATGAAATATCAGCAATCCTTTTAATACCGCCAAATACTACTAAGCTAGTAAGAATAACTAAGGCTATTCCTGCAATAATAGGACTAATATTAAAAGAGTTTTCTAAAGCGACAGCAATCGTATTACTTTGTACTGCATTAAAGGTGGTACCATATGAAAGGATCATCATAATAGCGAATAGTACGCTCATCCATTTTTTATTGAGCTGTTTTTTCATATAGTAGGCAGGACCGCCTTTAAAACGTCCATTGTCTTTTGTTTTATATATTTGTGCCAATGTGTTTTCAACAAAGGAACTGGCACTGCCAAGAATGGCTACCATCCACATCCAAAATACTGCTCCAGGTCCTCCAATTGCTAAGGCAATGGCTACTCCTGCAAGATTGCCTGTACCAATTCGAGTACCTGCCCCTACGAAAAATGCTTGTAGAGAAGATATTTGTTTCTTTTTTGTATGATTCGGAGCTTTTTCCTTGACCGTTAGTAATCGAAACATTTCTTTTATGTGCCTAATCTGAACAAATCGAGAACCAATGGTAAAATAAATACCAAGAAAAAGTAGTGCAGCTATTAACACATACCCCCAAAGAACCGTATTTCCACTTGCAATAAATTTTTCAATAATATTCACGCAACCCCTCCCAAAAATTTTATGGTTACGATTATCTCGAAAATTAAAGATTCTGTCAAATGAAACGGGTAGCGAAAAGAACAGAATCATGTCGAAGGAAAAATATGGAATTAACTATTAACCTACGCCATTACTAGCTAGATAGCGACTTACTCGATAAATAAAAAATTTT
>DATMFU010000405.1:0-6417 GCA_035556015.1 Niallia sp.
GGTCTGTTTGTAAGATTGAAGTAAGAACAGGTTTATTTATTTCTATTGAATTTTCGATATTTTTTTCAATCTCTGTAGTATATAAGGAATATCCTAAGTCGTTAGGATGAACTAAATCCTTTGTTAATTGATCACTGGATAGTCCAGATTTTTTAAATGGAACTCGCATGTCAATATTCGTAGCATGATATTTCTCACTTATTCGATTAATTACTTTAATAAATTCATCATTGTCTAAACTGCTTTCTGTAATAGTAATTAATTCAGCACTTGGAAACCGAATAATAATCTCTTCTATAAGAGATTGATAAAATCGAGAAAAATCCATACTGTTCATATATTTTCGGTCATTTTCTCCAAAGACAATAAATACTAAATCGATAGGATGATTAATTACTCGATTTTTAAGTTTATATAAACCTTCAAACGCAGTGGCACCACTTTGTACAACTAAATGTCTGTTAAATGTTCCATCATATTTTTCATGTAAGTGTTTTTCAAGTAAAGTAAACCATTTATGCTCTTGATCACTTGCTCCTGAGCTTCTGCCAATGCTATCGCCTACAACTAAATAATTTACATGTTTTCCTGCTTCTATTTTTTCATATATATTTTTATTTTGCTGGTTCTCTCTAAATAAATAAAGGTAACTCAAACTAATGGATAATAGGATAAAAATACTCGATAAGATTAAATTTTTCTTTTCCATGTCTTTCCCTTCGTTCATACTTAATGTGTAATGAACTTCTATAATAGCGCTATTTTTGTGTTAGTTCTAGGGATACGTTTTACTTGCACCGTTAATTTCTATTATGTATAGTATACGTTATATCCATTGGCCTAGGAAGGTGAGATGAATGACCAAATCTTTTTATCATTTTTTAATGAAGTTTCGTCATCCAGAACCGAATGATAAAATTAGTGAGTTCGCGAACGAAGCGTATCAGGATCACGGTTTTCCAAAAAACAGCTTTGAATATGATGAAATAAGTGACTATTTGGAGTTGAATGGTCATTATTTAGACAGTATGCGTATTTTTGATGAAGCATGGGAATTATATATTATTCAAGAAGAGAAAAAAAATTATACGAGATAAGGACAACCGTAGAAATATGGTTGTTTTTTTATGCACCCAATTAGAAAACAATGCCATATCTAATTAATACATATAAAAAATAACGGTTTGTGCTCCTGTATATGTATTCTTTAATACAATCAGCTAACATATAATCATTAATACATAATACGATGTCAATCCATGTAATCTATTATGAGCGAAAAATAAGTTTCCTGCATATAATATAGAAAATTCAAGGAAAAAGTTCTAGCGTAACAGAAAAAGGGATGAAGATTAAATGGTTAACAGAGATAGGAAATTTTTCCTTTCAAATCTCCCCCATATTCCTTTATAGCTTTCTTTAATCAAGCGTGTGGGGGAAAACGGCATGGCTAATTTGCCTCACATCTTGCTAAGAGAGGATTATGTATGATGACTCAACGAAAAAAACCTAAATTTAAAATTGGAGATACAGTAGTTATTACTATTTATGGAACTGTTGGTAAAATCACAGACGTGAAATATCTTGACAATATGTATGTATACGAAGTGAATAAGAGTGAAGGACTTTATTTAGAATCAAGTCTTCAAATGCTATCTGAATATGATGGAGAGATAACAGACACAGAAAAAATTGATATCGAATATCGTTTCTTTATTGGTGATTTAGTGAAAGTTCGAGGATATGGATCCAATTTATTTAAAATAATGGGATTTCGAACAGAAATATGGAGATACAAATCAGATGCATGGGAAGATATTATTTATGAGTTGTCTAGGGTAAGTGATGGAGAATGGTTAGAAGCTGGTGAAGATGAATTAACACTAGTAGCGGATGCAGAAAGTGCTGATACTTTCATTCAAAAACTTGGTCTGTTATATATTCTAGATAAAAAGAAGAAGCCAGTTGATTTAACAAAAAAAAATAGCTCCTACCGTCAAGCGGAAAAAGAACTATTAGAAAAAGCAAAGGAAAAGAAAGAACTAATTGATGGATTACTAGATATATATAATGATTATAGAATTTTATTTGAACTCTTTCACGATATGGAATATGAACAAGTAATGAAATTGACTCTACGAAAACTAAAACAAATTTGCCAAAGTAGAGATGATAAAAATATTGTATAAATTAAGATACTAATAGGAGAATAAACACAGGAATACCTAATAATAGCAGGCTTAGAAATAACTTATTTAGTATTTTTTCAAAAAAAGTGACAATTTCACTATTTTCCTCATTAACATCTGCTTTTAAAACTTCTACTAAATCTAGTACTTTATTCATTTTCCTGCCTCCGATAGTTGATTTAATAAACTATATGTAGATACACTTCAGAACATGTCTCATTTTCTTAAATTATTTTTTGAAATAGAAAATGAATAGAATCTATTTATTATCTTTTTCTTGAAAAATAGTTATTTTTATCAGATAATTTTCTTAATAGCAAGAATTTTTTCACTTATGTCACATATATTCTTTTTAAAGGGGGCGATAAGCTTGAAAGAAATCGACGTAATCATTGATACGGAGGAAATCGCAGAGTTTTTCTTTCGGGAGCTGTTGAAAAGGGGATTCGTTCCTACTGAAGGTGAAATTGAAGAATTGGCTGACATAACTTTTGAATATTTGTTAGATAAATGTATTATTGATGAGGAATTAGATGAATAATAGACGTTAACTCAAAATGGCAAGGTTTCTTGCCATTTTTATTTTTTATAAGATAATGTATGATGGTTTTAATAGGTTAAGTGAAACTTATTATAATAGGAAACCGTATTACTCTATATACACAAAAATAATTCAGGAGTTGAAATTTCCATGTCATTCTTTCAAAAAGTTTTTGCTAGTATAGGAATTGGAGCAGCAAAAGTAGATATGATCTTAAAAAAAGAAGAATTTTTTCCTGGAGAAACGGTGATAGGAGAAGTTCATATTAAAGGGGGAGAGGTTGCCCAAAAAATAGATGCTATTTATTTATCTCTAAATAGTACGTTTGAAAAGGAAATGGATGATAAAAAACATACAAGTACGGCATTAATTCATCAATTGAAAATCACAGAAGCATTTACAATTGAATCTAATACAGAAAAAAGAATACCATTTACATTTAGACTTCCAAATGATACACCTCTATCCCTAGGGAAAACGAAATTGTTTATTTCTACAGGTTTAGATATAAAACATGCAATCGATCCAAATGATCAAGATTATATTCAAGTAATTCCAAATGATTTAGTTGAAAATATAATGAATTCTGTTTCAGAGTTAGGTTTTCGTTTAGTTAGCGCTGAATGCAAATCTGCTTCCTCTATTTATAGAAATCGTTTGCCATTCCTTCAAGAGTTAGAGTATAAGCCATTATCAGGCCCATTTTATGGTAGGCTAGACGAATTAGAAATCATGTTTTTATCAATTCAAGATAATATTATTGAAATGTTATGGCAGGTGGATCGAAAGGCAAGGGGATTGGGAGGTTTATTTGCTGAAGCATTGGAGATGGACGAATCTTATGTGAATGTTACTATTACTGTAAATGATTTACCAAATTTAAAAGAGAAAATAAAGTCCATTATTAATCAATTTGCCTAAGTAAACGAATACTTGGATAAAAAAAGAGATTCATTCCTGGAAGGATGAATCTCTTTTGAGTTAGTGAATTCTTTAATAACTTCATTTAAACGTAATCCCAATCACATTTGAGATAGGATTATTTTTTTCTTTCAATAGCAGAAAACTCTTTACCATGTGCTTCTTGTTCAGCAATAATAGCTTCTTTTGGAATATGATTGTTCTTTTTGGGAGAATTAATTCGGTTTCGATGTTTTTTACCCATAAAGTGTAATCTCCTTTATTTCTATAATATAGTACATTCTAGAGTGAGTTACTATCTAGTAATGCTAAAAATAGTATTAACCCTATAAGTTAGAGTTATGCTAAAATGAAATAGGTTTTACAGTATATTAGAATATGATATAGTACAAATAGCAAGTTGGTGTGGAAGACTTTTAATTAATCAAAACATATTCTTTTTTTGGAGGAAAAATAATGAGTGTACATATTGGTGCAAAAGAAAATGAAATTGCAGAAACAGTATTATTACCAGGTGATCCCTTAAGAGCAAAATATATTGCTGAGACATTTTTAGAAAATGCTACTTGTTATAATGAAGTTCGAAATATGTTTGGCTATACTGGAACGTATAAAGGGAAAAGAATTAGTGTACAAGGTACTGGTATGGGAGTCCCTTCCATTTCTATTTATATTAATGAGCTAATAAGTAGCTATAATGTGCAAAATTTAATACGTGTAGGTACATGTGGAGCCATTCAGAAAGATGTCAAAGTTCGTGATGTTATTTTGGCGATGAGTGCATCTACAGATTCACAAATGAACCGTTTGACATTTGGTGGGGTAGACTATGCACCAACTGCTGATTTTGATTTATTAAAAAAGGCGTATGACAGTGGAGTAGAGAAGGGATTATCATTAAAGGTTGGTAATGTATTTACTGCTGATATGTTCTATAATGATAATTCAGAGCTTGAAAAATGGGCTAAGTATCAAATTTTGGCTATCGAAATGGAGTCAGCAGCTCTATATACAATTGCGGCAAAATTCAATCGCAAAGCTCTTTCTGTATTAACAGTTAGTGATCATATATTAACTGGAGAAGAAACGACAGCCCAAGAGAGACAAACAACATTTAATGAAATGATTGAAGTAGCATTAGAAGCTGCTATTAAGTAACATTCTCTTTTTACATGATAACTATTTTTATATAGTTTTTTCGTGTTGAACTAGAGAATTTAAAGGTTACTTAATCAGCTAATTTTAGAAATATGAAAGTTTCAGGTGACATACATGAAAAAATTAACGGCTTTTTCCTTTTTAGCATTGTCTGCATCCATTTTCCTAACAGGTTGCGAAACAATAAAATGGGATACTGTTAAAAGTAAAATTCCTTTCTTACAAACAGAGAAAGTGGAAGACAATCAAGGGAATAAAGCGACGGAAATTACCGAAAATGATAAGAACGCAACAGACGATACACAACAAGATAATACAGAAGAGGAATACCCATGGACGTTGGCATCTGAATTCTTTAATGATATTAAGGAAGTAGATGGAAGAAATATTATTCAAAATCCGACCAATACCGTTTCTCTTGTAAATAAGGAATTCGGTCTACCTGATGGGTATGTTCCAGATGATTTAATTAGACCAAATGTTAGTTTCTCGTTTGGAGATCAAGATATTGAAAAAAGTTATCTACGAGAAGAAGCTGGTAAGGCATTAGAAGAGATGTTCAATGCTGCTCAAAAAGATGGCGTTTATTTGTATGCTGTATCAGGATATCGTTCTTTTACAAGACAACAAGATGTTTTTGCAGCAGAAATTAATCGAGTTGGAGAAGAAAAAGCTTTGGAAGCTGTAGCATATCCTGGTAATAGTGAGCATCAAACTGGTTTAGCAATGGATATTAGTAGCGAAAGTGTTGGATTTCTGTTAGAAGAAGGTTTTACTGACACAAAAGAAGGAAAATGGCTAGCTAATAATGCTCATCAATATGGGTTTATTTTAAGATATCCAAAAGGAAAAGAAGCAATAACAGGATATAAATTTGAACCATGGCATTTTCGTTTTGTTGGGAAAAAGTCAGCAAAAGATATTTATGAAAACGACTGGACATTAGAAGAATACTTTAATAAAGTCCGGAAAATATAAGCAGAATTGCTTTAGTGGTTGGTGAACTGGGGTGGCATTATTGCCATTCCTTTCAACTTTCTATATAGACTCCTTAATATTTGATAAAAATAAATTAATAGTGGTATTCTAATTTCATACATAATGAACGTTTGAAAAGATGAAAGTGGTGAGGTATTTGGATAACGAGGAAAGTAAAAATGAGCCTGTGCAAGAAACAGCTGGACAAGGATATATAAAAATCAAGAAATTTTATTTTGTCATGCTATTATTTATTGTCGTTATTGGTGCAGCTGGTATTACAACAATTGCATTTTCTTTTGGGGATGAACCAGTTGTCACAGTATCGAATCAAAGAGAAGAATTTAATAAATTATATACAGCATATGATACATTAGTTGCCAAATATTATAAGGATTTGGATGAGACAGAACTTGTCAATGGTGCTATAGACGGAATGTTCACAGCGTTAGATGATCCATATTCGGATTATATGAATGAAGAAGAGGCAGCAAGCTTTAGCCAAACCATCTCTTCTTCTTTTGAAGGAATTGGAGCAGAAATTCAACAATCAGATGACAGTATTGTTGTAGTTGCTCCAATTAAGGGGTCACCTGCGGAAAAAGCTGGTATAAAGCCAAATGATAAAAT
>DATMFU010000406.1:0-8698 GCA_035556015.1 Niallia sp.
CTTACCATCATATTTGGATGGCTAAACCTTACAATATCAAGAAACTAAATATACAAACTTTAGTAGTACACACCAAGGCCTTGGTTTGTACTACTATTTTTTTATAGTAGAAGTGAAGGAAGGTCAATCAGAATCTGGGAGCATTTAAAATCTTTTAACAGACCAAATACGCTTTGTTATTTGAATCAGTTTAGTAGATTGCTTCTAGAGATCGTCCCATTTCTCAAGTGTAAGCATTATTAAGTAAGTGTTTCCATAGGTATTAATTGAGCAAGTATTTTGTTCTTTTCAGACTAATTTAAAATTGAAGGGTCGTATTGTATTAGTCTTAAAATCTTTCAGAAGAACAGCATCAGTAAAAGAAATCGTAGCACAATTTCCCGAAAATCCCTCAAGTTGAAAGTGGGTATCATACAAGATCATATCTTTCAATTCCTCTCATAATGTTAATAGGTATTTATACTTTTTTTAATTTAATATCCTATGTTTTCTGTGATATACTAATGGGTAACTTTAATATAGTTGGTAACTTTGTAAAAAATAAGGAGTAAAAGAAATGTATGACAACCTGTTAAATATATCAGTGGCTTCAAAGCTAATTGGTGTATCACCTAGTACTTTACGTCGCTTAGAAAAAAATGGTCAACTTGAAGAATATGGATTAAAAGTTATTTATACTCCTGGGGGTCAAAGAAGATATATTTTAGATGAAATAAAACAATTATATTCGAATGAAGGTTTTTCCGGTCAAGTTGGAATTGGTCTAAAGCCAGCCCTATTAATTCGGGATTTAACCAATGCCTTTACAGATCCTCACTCCCAATTATCCATTAATGTTGAAAATCAAATTACTTCAACAAAGATGTTAATTGAAGAGGCCCTTTCCCACAAAATCCCTATTATTTTTAGTAAAACAATATATGAGCCAACTAATAAGGTATCAAGGCTCTGGTCCGAAAAATTTCCATCCTTACAAATTTTAGATTCACGGAGTTCTTGGACATCAATTCATTCAGAGCTTCGTGAATATTCTTTTGATATGATTAATCCAACTGTTTTTATTACTGATTTAGAAGATAAAAAGGTTCAAGAGTATTTACAAGTAAAAAAAGTCGATACAATTATCTTGGCTGGAGCTACAACAAGTGGAAGTATACGAGCAACAGCGGTAGATGCTCTTCAAAAAGGATTTAGAGTAATTATACCAAAAGAGGCTGTAGGTGATCGAAATCAGTCTCTTCAACGAACGTCTTTGTTGGATTTAAATTCAAGATACGCAGACGTTGTTAGTTTAGAAAAAGCTTTAAAAGATATGAAAAGATAAAAATGTCGTGGATATCATATGATGTTCACGATATTTTTTTGTTGAAAATTAGCTGAAAATTTTAAATAAAAAAAATATTGCGTTCATATGGAGGATGCATTATTATAAAAAAAGTAAGTTTGGTAAGTTTGGTAGTTTTGGTAATTATTATTTAACTAACTTACAGTTATTTTATTATGAAAGAATTTAAGTTAAAAGATTAGTTGTTTAGTGATTCTAATAACAAGGGGGAAGTAAAATGAATCAAAATTATCGTGTAGGTTTAATAGTACCTAGTTCAAACACTACTATGGAGACAGAAATACCGTCTATGCTTCAAGCTCGGCACTACATTATCCTAATGAATCCTTTACCTTTCATTCTGCAAGAATGAGAATGATGCATGTTAATCCGGAAGAATTAAAGAAGATGGATGTTGATAGTGATCGATGTGCTGTTGAACTTTCCGACGCACGATAGAAAGATGGACAAGTTGTCAATTTCCAAAAGGGAGGAAGTATCATGGATATCAATAAAAAGGATGAAGTCTTTTTTGAAGAAAGGGGATTTGGAAAATTATTTGGTTTGGGTAGGAAGCCAGGATTAATAGTAGTGGATGTTATTAACGGATTTACAAATCCTGAGATGCCTATGGGGTCTGATTTAACTCAACAAATAGAACAAATCAATAAACTTTTAAATATCATGCATGAATTGGAGCTCCCAGTCATGTTTACAACCATTTCTTATGATGACAAAAATGCTGCTGATTCCGGTTTGTGGGTAAAAAAAATGCAAGGATTAAATACACTATTAGCTGGAACAGAAGCTGTAGAAATAGACCCAAGATTAGATTTTCGCAAAGGAGATTCCTTAATTAGTAAAAAATACGCCTCAGCTTTCTTTGGAACAGATTTAGTATCTCGTCTTAATGCAAATGATATTGATTCTGTAATAATTGTTGGATGTACAACATGTGGATGCATTCGTGCAACAGCTGTTGATGCATTACAATACGGATATATTCCGATAGTCGTTGAAGATGCTGTAGGAGACCGGTCATTAGCATCTCATTCACAAAGCTTGTTTGATTTGCGACAAAAATATTCAGATGTATTAAGTACAGATGATATTATTAACGCTATTTCATCAAAATTTGCTTCCGTTTAATAATTTTGTTATAAAACAAAACGTCCTCAACCCTCAAAACAATACTTATAAATAGAAAAAAGAAAACCCCTTTATTTCATTTAGATATAGAGGGGGATTAGTTAGAATTATTTAATCTTTTAGCAAATTATAGAATCTTTTATTGTAAGGGGGAAAATATATGGAAAATGAAATTTCAAGTCGACTTGATTATCTTCCAGTGAACAAAATTCATAGATTTGCAACTTTAATAATTGGAATTGCTTTGTTCTTTGAATTTTTCGAGGTGTTTTTAACAGGAGTATTAGCGTCAGTGCTAAAAAACGAGTTTCAAATTGAATCAAGTACCATGCCACTTTTGTTAGGCTCAAGTTTCTTCGGTATGTTCTTCGGAGCCATTTTCTTGAGCCGACTAGCCGATAAGTTTGGTCGAAAAAAAGCTTTCATTATTAACCTAACTATTTACTCTGTTTTCACAATGTTAATAGCTCTAAGCCAGAATTTAGAAACTATTATACTTTTTAGATTTTTAGCAGGAATGGGCTTAGGTGCACAACCCCCATTATGTTCAGCCTATTTAAGCGAAATTCTTCCAGCTTCTAAGCGTGGAAAATATATAGCATGGGCTTATACCATGGCGTTCTTAGCTATTCCTATTGAAGGGATATTAGCACGTGTACTTGTACCTCAATCCCCTCTTGGAATTGACGGTTGGAGATGGATGTTCATTATCGGTGCGTTAGGTGCATTTATTATTTTTATGTGGCTACACAAATTACCTGAATCGCCACGTTGGCTTGCTATGGTTGGTCGTTACAATGAGGCAGAGCAAGTTGTTAGGCAATTAGAAATGAGTTCAGGTGTTGCCTCACCGAAGCAAACGATAAAAACAACCCATGTAGCAGCCAAAAGGCAAACTGTTCCTTTTTCGACTATCTTTAAAAAACAATATGTTAAACTAACTTTAATGATGTACGTATTCCAAATTTTACAATCAGTTGGATACTATGGATTTGGAACATTGTCCCCATTGATATTAGCGGAAAAAGGTTATACGATCACAACATCCCTTCAATACATTGCATTATCTTTTATAGGTTATCCACTAGGTTCATTACTTGCCGTGCCATTAGTTGAACGAATTCATCGAAAATGGCTTATTGTAATAACTGCCGTCGGAATGGCAACTTTCGGCATGATGTTTGGAATGGCTGAAACCCCAATCTTCATTATTTTAGGGGGATTCTTCTTTACCATTTTTGGTAATATTTTTACCAGTGCATTTAACGTCTTCCAGGCCGAAATATTCCCTACGAAAATTCGTGCAACAGCTTCTGGTAGTGCATATAGTTTGAGTCGTCTCACAAGTGGATTACTACCGTTTATCTTGTTGCCAATTCTAAATCAAAGTGGTGCTACTACAGTATTTTATATAATTGCTGGAGCAATGTTAATTCTTATTTTGGATATTTCAATCCTTGCTCCGAAAACTACTGGAAAATCACTTACAACAGACGAGAATCTAGTAAATTCAGATATAGAGTCAGATGTAATAAGCACTGTTAAGCAATAAAAATTTTAGGTAACTATGGTAGGGAAACACTACCGTAGTTACCTTTTCATTTATAATTTAAATTGTCCAAATAAAACAACCTCAAAGTAATGTCTATGGAAGGATGAATAGTTTATCAAACAGATTATTCTATGCGTGTTCACTTCAAAATTGAAGAGTCACAGAGTTAACAACAAAGGGGGAACACAAGGCAAATTCCTAACAGTTTCTTATAACAGGGTAGAAACACCACAAAAAAGGACGTAAAGATTATTTCCTAAAAAGAAAAGGGCTATAATGTAACAATTCTTATTTTTCATTGAAGAGGTAATTTATAAAATTCAAATAATCTGGTTAAATATTCTTTATCGTTATTCCCTAAGAATACTCGTAGCTATTTAGGAAATTCTATAATTGTTGAGACTTTTACAAGTCATTATATTTATAGATTGGGGATTATTAGATGGAGTCAATATGGTTAGAGTATGCCTGGACATTGCTAATTCTAATAGGACTAGAAGGGTTATTATCCGCTGACAATGCCTTAGTACTTGCGGTTATTGCCAAGCATTTACCAGAAGAGCAGAAAAAAAGGGCTATAAATTACGGAATTATTTTGGCTTTTGTATTCAGATTTGCTGCACTTTTTGCAATTTCCTTTATCGCGAATGTCTGGCAGATACAAGCAATAGGAGCAGCCTATCTACTTTATCTGGGATTAAAGCATGTCATTAAGGCGAAGTTCGGGAAAGATAACAAAAATATTCATAAGGACGACGAAAAAGAATCCGCTGGTAAAGGTTTTGGTGCAACAGTAGGAAAGATTGCATTAGCGGATCTTGCTTTTGCAGTTGATTCCATTCTAGCTGCAGTTGCTCTTGCCCTCGGTCTTCCGGATTCTCCACTAGATGATTTTGGTGGTATGGATGGAGGACAATTTATTGTTGTTGTTCTTGGAGGTATTGCTGGTCTTGTCTTGATCAAATTTGCAGCGACTTGGTTTGTGCAACTTCTTGATAAACGTCCAGCATTGGAAACGACAGCATATGCCATTGTTGCCTGGGTCGGTGTAAAACTAGCAATAATTACTCTTGCCCATGAGGATATTGGTGTCTTGGATCCTCATTTCCCACACAGTACTGTATGGACCCTGATTTTTTATGGAGTATTAGTAGGTATTGCCTTAATCGGTTGGTTTGCTCCTAGCAATAAATCAAAACAAAATGAGACGTTATAGGGAGCAAAGGATTTAAAATTAAATCATCGAATCATGAGCAGTTTTTCTGTATTTAGTTAACGAAGTTAGTAAAAAGTATTAAGCGGTTAGGATCAGGAGCATATCTTTTTATTGCATAAAAATGACGTATTTCATTAATAGGAATACGTCATTACTAAAATAACCAAAGGATTTCTGTACAAGCATAACAAATTATTACCATTGCAAGAGTACCCCTGGTCAAATTGTACATGTTGATTTGGATATGGAGAACGGTATACGCAGTTTACATTATGAGCGGCAAAAAAAGAGGATATGAAGTCGAAATTAATGCAAAAACAGGGCATATTTAAAAGTAGAGAAAGAAAAAGATATGATTTTATGATTAAAGAAATTAACTATTAAAAGTTCTTCGATTAAGAAGGAGCTTCCTGTAGAATGATAACTTATAATAGGGCAATTGTTAAGAAGGGTAAAAAAACATTTATAATGCATGTGGAATAGTGAAGGATTTTACTTAAATTAACGGAGCAGGTTTGTTTTGAATAAATAGTTAAATCTAAAGTGAAACGCTTGAAAAAAATCCAAGCGTTTAAATATCAACTAAAAAACCCAGCAGAGAAGAGTTTGCTAATACGAATTTTTTTATCGGATATTTATATTAATATCACACCGAATATTACTTATAAATTTACTAAAACTAAATGTACATTTTAGGTAAAAAAGAAGCAATTAATTATAAGTTATTTTTGACGGTATAATGTTGAAAAAGACCCCCAAAAGAAGGGGGAAAATCATGAGAGTAGAGGAAACAATAATTAATTATAGTAATTTAGAAAGCAGTTCTACTGTTATAACAATTGCTTCTATTAGTGAGTTTTGAATTTAGAAACTGAATTGTTTAACTCTTCAGCTAAGTGTGCCAACGCCTGAGATGTCGCTGCAGTTTGTTCACTTGCTGCAGCAGATTCTTCACTTGTACCTGCAATACTTTCGACTGCTTTCATAACATCAGATGACTGAGCAGATTGTTGCTCACTCGCAGATGCAATGCTTTCAATTGCTTTCATAACATCAGAAGATTGAGCAGATTGCTGTGCGCTTGCTGTAGCAATTTCCAAAGTCTTACCATGTGCTCGAGAAACCATATCTGTGATTTGAGTAAATGCTTCGCCAGTACGATAAGTTGCTTCAACCCCTTCGGCTACCGTAACTACACTAAGAGCTGTGTTATCCTGAATACCTTTGATAATTCCAGTGATTTCTTTTGTAGCATTACTTGACTGTTCTGCCAATTTACGAACTTCATCTGCTACTACTGCGAAACCTTTTCCTTGTTCACCTGCTCTTGCTGCTTCAATAGCTGCATTCAAGGCTAATAAGTTTGTCTGACTAGCAATATCATCAATAACCTTGATAATATCTCCAATGCGGTTTGCATCCTTTTCAAGTAAAGACATTTGAGAGTTTACGCCTTTCATACCTTCAATAGACGCGCTTACTACTTTACCGCCTTCATCTGCTACTTTACCTAATTCAGTACAAAATTTAGCTGTTTCATCTGCATTTCTTGCAACTGAGTCCATAGCAATATCTAATTGTCGGAATAGTTCTTTCATAGTTTGAGCATCATTTGCCTGACTTTCAGCTCCTTTTACAATTTCTTTAAACAATTCATTGATTGTTTGAGCATCATCTGCCTGTGTAGATGCACTGCTTGAGAGTTCCTCAGTAGTAGCAGAGATTTCTTGAGCTGATGCAGATACACTCTCAGCAGACAGAAGAATTTCTTTTACTGTCGTATGTAGACTGTCTACCATGGTATTAATCGAACGAGATAAATCACCGATTTCATCCTTCGTGTCAATAGTAGTTGTTTCTGTTAAATCACCTTTTGATACCTTTTCAACTAATTCAGATATTTTCTTTAATGGATTAGAGATAAGTCGAGAAATGACCAACCCTATACCGATGTTGAATAGAACAGAAAGAATAATTATCGTTATTGTAAAAATTCGAGCAGAATTATACAATTCCTCGGATTCTTTATTCGTTGTTTTAGATAAACTGACATTCAAATCAATAAGTTCTTTAAGATGCCCTTGTACTTTATCTCCTGCTTCTTTAAACTCAGGAGCCATTTTTTGATAACCATCAACATCATTTGCATAAGCATACTTTACTGCTTTCTCATAAAGAATTAAATATTCTTCCAATTTAGGATGTAGTTTGTCAAGAATAACTTGTTCCTCTGGAAGAATGATAGTTTTTTCGTATTTTTCTATACTATTCTCTATATCATTAACAGTTTGAACCCTCACTTCATTGATAACATCTTTTTGTTCTTTAGTTTGTGATGTGAATACCATGTCTCGGATTTGAACACGGAGGCGTTGATAATCTGTCTCTGCTCTACCTAGATCACTTATCGGCACAACACGTTCCTCATACATAAAGCCTATCATCTTGTCCATTTTACTTAAATTGATTAAGCTGTATATTCCTACTGCTCCTAGAAGGATACATATTACAAGGAATGAATTAATCAATTTGGTAGAAGTCTTCAAATTTTTAAACCACTTCAACATTTTAACTACGACCTTCTTTCTTTTGCATATCACTTAATACTTTTTTTCAAGATGCTCATACGATGTGGCTTCGATAAATAATATCCCTGTAAGTAAGGCACCCCAATTTCTTTAGCAATTTGAAAGACTTCCTTCGTCGCTATTCCTCTAAGAACAATATACAGATTTCTCTCATTTCAGATAATATAAATTTGTTTTCCTAATAATGCCGATAAATTTTAAGGTATGAACGATCTAACTTTACAAAATCGGGTTTATCATTCTCTATAAAATCTACAAAAAAATGATTAAAAGTAAGGTCATCAAAAGCAATTTTAAACCCCATGTAATTTAGCCGTTGAAATTTTTAAATACGGGTGCACTATAGAAGAAGGGAACATATTAATAAAAAGGAAATACTTCTTAAAGGAATTCTTAAATTGCATTTGAGATAGCTGGAGAATAAAACTTAAATAATAGTGCTTCATTCCTTCCGTAATTGAAGGTTATATTTGGATTTATGAAGGGGGTAGTTCGAAGCAAAGCCTCATAAGCATTAATTTCTTCACTTTCTGAACTCATTAATTGTTAATAAAAAAACATAAAATGCTCATTCCTACATTAACTTTGAATCACTTAAAATGTGCTAAGAATAACTCCTGGTAAATAAACTATCTCAAGTAACTGATGTATCATATAGCTAAATTAAGTTATTGTCTAATTCGTTTCAGACACGAATATTTACATTTTGGATAATAAAGTGATGATTTCAATCAAGAAATTAAAGATTTGCAACAAAAATTCGTCATCCTTTTAAATTATTTCAAAACAAAAAAACTCAGCACAAATGCCGAGTCTAGTTAATAGGTTTTATAATCTTTTAGTTCGTTTACCATGTTCTTAGATATTTA
>DATMFU010000407.1:0-6739 GCA_035556015.1 Niallia sp.
ATTTTATCATTCATCGGTCCGTTTTATTAAGTTCATAGCTGAAATAGAGAAGGAAAATCTTCCATATACGATTCAATTAGTGATTCCGCCGATTTTTCTAGAAATAGTAGATGATCATTCATTCCAAAAAGAAATTACTGAATTTTTAGAAAATGAGAGAGGGCTAATTGATTACTGGAACGGTAAAGAACACAATATAAATAAAGTGATAAAAGCATTAATTAAAGAAAGTAAACTAGAGTTATTAGCGAGTCCTGTATCACATTCAAGTTTGCCGAAGCATTCGACAAGTGCAGGAATAAAAATTCAAATTGAACTGGGTCTTTCCATTTTAGAAGATTACCTACAATACCGCCCAAGTGGATTTTGGTTTCCAAAAGGAGAATTTACTCCTGGATTAGATTTATACTTAAAAAATGAAGGATTTATATTTAGTTATCTTAACAGTAACACCATAAACAATAGCGATCCGTTACCTTTAGAAACGGGAATCGCCGTAAAGTCTCCTCATGATATTGTTTTCTTCCCAATCGAAGAAAAATTATATGAGCTGATAAATATAAGAAAACCTTCTGATTTAAATTTGGAGTATGAAATAAAAAATTCACTTGAAAATTATATCTCTTCCGGAAATGAATCTATCTTAACCATACCAGTCGAAATAGATCAATATATTAGCCAAAAAGAAGAATGGGATAAGAGTATCCGTGCTTTGTGTGAAGAGGGATCCATGGTAAATATCTTGCCTAATATGTATTTAAAGCAATTTGGTTCAAACATAGACCGTGTACACCTTGCCTCTTCTTTTTTTCCTTCATCTAATGAGTTAATTACGGAAGATAACAGCTTACAGTATTCCTCCCTTTCTTTTTTAGAAAAAGAAGTTAACCAATGGAAACAATATAGATTATCAGAAGAGTCATTTAGAGTTTTGAAACAAATGGAAAAAGAATGGATTTTGTTAAGCGCTTTACTTTTTCAAGATAATAACCCATCTTCACTACAAATTACTACTCATATCGATGCAGCAAAGAAGTTAAGTGGCTTTCTGAATAGTCCTGTTGATCATAAGTGGTTGTCTGAAAGAGAACAATTATTTCCGATATTAACCACAACCATTCCACGGAACAACGAATTAATGGATATGGAAGAAAAGAAGAGCATAAAGAAGGTTTTAATTCTATCATGGGAATACCCACCTAATGTAGTTGGCGGTCTAGGAACACATGTAGTAGGACTTACAAATAATCTTATTAAAAAGGGCTATGAGGTACATCTAATTACAGCTCAAGATATAAATAAGATGCCATCCGATAGTAAAAAAACGGATAATCTCTATATTTATCGAGTCAAACCGCTCTATAGTCATGAACAAAATTTTATCCATTGGATTGGTGGATTAAATTTAGCGATGTGGGAAAAAGCAATAGAGATACTAAAATATACTACTTTTGATTTGATACAGGCACATGATTGGTTGGTAAGCTCTGCAGCTATTACGTTAAAAGAAGAGTTACAGATTCCCTTAGTATCAACTATACATGCGACAGAATATGGACGTAATGGTGGAATATATACAGATATGCAGAAATTTATTCATGAAAAGGAAAGCCAGTTAATTAATGCCTCGGATTCTATCATTGTATGTAGTGAATTTATGAAGACGGAATTAAAGTCAATATTTCAAGGGGATACTAAAACAATTCATGTTATTCCAAATGGTGTTGAAACGATTGAAAGGAAGGATGTATCTCTTCAACCGTTAGAAGCGTATTCCTTAGATTCACAGAAAAACGTCATATTTGCAATGGGGAGAATGGTAAAAGAAAAAGGCTTTGGAACATTGATTAAAGCCGCAAGTAAATTACAACAGAAACGATCCGATCTTTGTTTCGTAATTGCGGGTATTGGTCCAATGTTTGATGAATACCAGAGATATATTGAAGAATTACAACTAACAGATACTGTCCATTTAATAGGATACCTTAATGAGGAACAAAAACATGCATTTTATTCTGTAGCAGATATAGCTGTCATACCAAGCTCATATGAACCATTTGGGATTGTAGCTTTAGAATCACTTGTTTTTGAAATTCCGACAATTGTTTCAAATACAGGTGGACTTAAGGGGATAATTGAAAATAGGAAGACAGGCTTATATATGGAACCGAATAATGTAGAAAGCTTAGTAGAAAGTATTGAGTTTATCTTAAGTAACCCTTCTGAAGGGAAAAAGATTGGAGAAAATGGTAGGAAGATAGTGAATCAACTATTCGGTTGGAATCGAATTGCAGAAGAAACTGCAAGAGTTTTCGATGAGACAGTAGTTAATAATAAAGTAAAAGAGTCGATAATTAAATAATAGGAAGTAGGTGAAACAGAATGAAAATAGAGGCAGAAATTAGTAAAGATTATATGGATAATAAACTACAGCTTAGTAAGCTAACGATAACGCCTGGTCTCTGGATTGATGGCAAGATCTATTGGATACAAAATGGATATGAAAAATTAATCCCTGAGCATTCTATTTCTGTACATGTAAAAAACATACACAAGCATTCAAAAATTCAATATAATGAAATATTTGTTCGAAATCACTCTTCACATAAGAAAAGCATGAAGGTAGTAGTTTTAAATCACTATGCAAGGGCTTTTAAGGAACATGTAGCATTTGTATCACCGACAGAAAATGTTATTTATCACTCTGTAGATGATCAGCTATATCTGGTAAATGGTGAGCATAATAAGAGTGCGATGGAACAAAGAACGGTGCAGCCAATTTGGAATGTCCATACTGAACATATTTGGAGCAATTATCTTAAAGGTCATCTTAAATATCAGCCTATGGCGAAAGGTGCATGTGTTAGTATTTATTCTTTGAATATGGAGATTCCGCCTCAATCAACCGGTTTTAGTAGAACCTGGTCGATAAATGGAACAGATAAAGATGAATTATTAGATTTAAATCGAATTCTCTTAAAAACAAGTACTAGCATTTCCTAACAAAAGATGTTATCATATAAAAGTCGTATGCACGAACTAGCAACCAATAGTTTGGAGGGAAATTGAACATGCGTGTAAACATTACGTTAGCTTGCACAGAATGTGGGGATCGTAACTACATTTCTAAAAAAAATAAAAGAAATAATCCTGATCGTCTTGAACTTAAAAAATATTGTTCAAGAGAAAAACGTTCAACACTTCACCGTGAAACAAAATAAGCAGAAGGGATATCCCTTCTGTTTTTTTATATTTTCCTCCGAAATCCTCATTTTTATATAAAATAGTACTTTTTTATGGTTAGGAAGGTGAAAACATGAAAGATCAAAAGAGAGAACTAAGAGATCACATGAAAGAAAAACTAGCTCAATTAAAAAAGCCAGAATATGAACAATTGTCTTATGAAATTGCTCAATACTTATATATGGATAAAGAATTTCAATCTGCTTCTCATATAGGACTAACCATTTCGAATTTTCCTGAAGTGGATACCTATCAAATTATTCGCACATGTTGGAGACTAGGGAAAGTTGTTAGTATACCTAAATGTTTGCCGAAGACAAGGGAAATGGAATTTCGTAAACTAGATAGGTTTGATCAGCTAGAGTCTACATATAGTCATCTATATGAACCAATTGTACATAATACAAAGCCAACAAACCCTTCACAAATAGATCTGTTAATCGTACCAGGGCTTGTTTTTACTCATAATGGTTATAGATTAGGTTTTGGTGGAGGGTATTATGATCGCTTCTTAACCGATTTTTCGGCAAAGACCTTATCATTGGCTTTCACTCATCAACTAATGGAAAGTATCCCATATGAGGAACATGATATGCGAGTTCAGAAAATTATTACAAATGAGGGCATAATCTGTGTTTCTTAATATTCTTTATGGGATTATTGTTTTATATGGAGCTATTTATGCCTATAAACATCAATATTTAACCAAAAATGGAGGATTCGCTGCTTTTTTCGTTGGAATAGGGATAGCTATTGGCTTTGGGTATAAAGGATTAATAATACTTGCATTATTTTTTATTACTTCTAGTATGTTATCCAAGTATAAAAAGCAACAAAAGAATTCTATGGAAGAAAGAACAGAAAAAGGCTCAACTAGAGATTTTGCACAAGTTTTTGCAAATGGAGGCTTGGCTGCCATATGTGGAATTGCCTTTTGGGTTACGAAAAATTCTATTTGGATAACTATATTTACAATATCACTTGCATCGGCAAATTCTGATACATGGGCTTCAGAGATAGGCAGTTTAAGTAAAAGTAAACCATATTCTATTAAAACCTTTAAAAAAATATCTACTGGTACATCTGGTGCAATTAGTTTATTAGGAACATTGGCATCTATCATAGGCGCATTTGTTATTGCGATAGCATCTTATGTAATTTTTCCTATTTCTTCTAATGAATTTATCATCATTTTTATATTTGGTTTTGTCGGTAGTTGTATTGATACCCTATTAGGAGCATTTGTTCAGGCTGAATATAAATGTAAAGAATGTCAGAAGATATATGAAGTTTCAAAGAATTGTCATGATAACACAGTTTTAGTAAAGGGATTTTCTTTTTTTCAAAATGATACGGTGAACTTTTTATCTGGATTACTAGCAGCGTTAATTGCTTATATCCTAATAAAATTTATCTAGGAATAAAAATTATTAGGATAAAATAACAGATTATCACCAAACTAAAGAACAGGAGGGATGAACATGCAAAAATTATTCTCCGTAATCATCATTGGTTTGGTTGGATATTTTCTCATCCAAAAAAGGTATCGTTTATTGAATTCTGTATTGAGAAATCCATTCGTTCGAAAATACGCTATCAGTTTGTTAATGAAAATCCCAGCTATTAGAAACTCAATGATGAGCAGTGTTTTCGGGAAGTCTAGTAATACTATTTATCAATAACACCATAAAACAGGCTGTCTAGCAACAGCTTGTTTTTTATATCATCTTCTTTGGAAAAGGGCATTTTAATTTTTATGTCCTTATATATTGGAAATTTGTTGTCTAAGTACGATTGGTTCCTTATCCTTTGTTGTAAATAAGACTAGAAGGTGATCATTTGATAGAAGAATTACTGGAATAGAACTACCAATAGGATCTATTGTAGTACCATCGGCTTTAGTAATTCCCAGGAAATAATTTTTGTAAAGTCCTTCTGTTAATTGACCAATTATTTTAGCACTCTGATCTTTTGTAAACATGCCAATTGGATAATCATTATATTGAAGTATATCAGTTAAGATCATTTTAGTTGGATATTCATCTAATGATATGTTATACGTTTCAATAGTATTCATGAATGAAGCTTGTATATAATCATTCGTTTCATCATCAAGTGTTTTTTTCCATTCCTTCTCACTCTTAGATTTGGCAGTATGAAAAATTAAGGGGTCGCTTTCGAATTGTGAATTCACTACATATAAGGAGTCACCAGAGATTTTTTGTGAACTGAAAATTCGATCACTATTATCATGAAGCTCTGCATAATGGAAGGATATGGATTGAAATAAACTGCTATTTGTTGCTACATATGATTTCTCATCAGAAAGTTCCATCGTGTTTTGTTTCCACTCTCCCATTGTACTTACTAGTTTCCCATTAGCATATAAAAAGCTCATATCTTGTCTTAAAAAAGCTCTTTTATTGATAGAAGAGTTTGTCTTCCACTTTATACTGTATTCATCAAATCTTTTTTTACTAAATTCAAGAGATGTACTTGATTTTGGAAATGTCACAGTAGGATCTATAGGGAAATAGGTAATACTTTCTTTCGCTATTTGTTGTTGTTGAAAAATATAAAAAATAGCTACTACTATCAATAATAGTATACTTAAACGAAAAAAATCTTTTTTCAATTATCTCACCACTTTTAAAAGAGTGTAAGTATTTCAACAAAGAGAGAATCACTTGCTCTTAGGCTCGTCTATTCTAATCTATATGAAAAGTGTGAAGTAAATATGTAAAGCAAATAGAAAAAGAAAACCTAGAAAATAAGAAAAAATGTTACCGATATCGTAAAACTATCATATTGAGGAAATAGAAGTAATCCTTTATACTTTAATTGAAAACGATTCATTTATTACATACTCTTTTTTAAAGAATTAAATCGAGGGATATCATGAAAACAGTATATGATGTACAGCAATACTTGAAAAAATACGGGACAATTATTTATATTGGTGATCGCATTGGCGATTTACAATTAATGAAAACAGAGATAAAAGAATTAAATGCGTCCCAATTAATGAATAAACAAGACTTTGAATCTGCAATTTTTATACTTAATCAGGAAATTCAAAAGCTAGAGGATGAAAAAATCAGGGGGAATTAATAATGAGCGAAAAATGGGTAGTAGGAATTGATTTAGGTGGAACAACTGTAAAGATAGCTTTTCTTTCACTTAATGGTGATTTGATTGAACATTGGGAAATACCAACTGATAATTCCGAACAAGGAAAGAATATAACTAGTGACATTGCTAAGTCTATTGAAGAGAAACTAAATGAATTAAAACACGCTAAAGAAGACGTATTAGGTGTTGGGATGGGAGCACCGGGTCCCTTTGATTACGAAACAGGCGTTATTTTTAATACAGTAAATTTAGGTTGGCCAGATAATTTTCCATTAAAAGAAACATTGGAGAAGGATTTAGGTTTACCAGTAACGATTGATAATGATGCAAACTGTGCAGCTCTAGGTGAAATGTGGAAGGGCGC
>DATMFU010000408.1:0-11632 GCA_035556015.1 Niallia sp.
TGTTTAATATTGTTATAGACAGTAGTATTCATATCAACACTTTCAACCATATTTGGAATAGCTAAGAATTCTGCTAACCACTCTTCATTGAGACTCTTCTTTATATTTTCTAAAGAAAATAGAGGTTCTATTAAAGTTGAAAAGGCAAACTGTTCGCTATTGTAAAAATAATATAAAGTTCTTGCACCAGAAAAATCTCTCGCACCAAATAACTTTTTCTGTTTTTCATCCCAAATCATAAAAGCAAAATCACCGACTAAATTTATAGGGGCGTTTTCTCCCCACTTGGAATACGCTAGTAAAATGATTTGACTATCAGGTATTGTTTTCCATCGTGATTTTTCAACTTGTAGCCGATCTAATAATTCTTCTCGATTATCTATAATTGCATCAGCGGTTATTGCTAATTGTCTATGATAATCATAGTATGGAAGTGTTTCTCCAATTGATTCAGGAGTTATCCATTGAGAGTGACAGCCGAGGAAGATATTGTCTTTTTGCCAGATTTGAATGTTATCTGCAGGAAAATCTTTATAAGCATTTAATAAAGGATAGAGTTCTATTGAATTTATGGGTTTATTATTAAAGGTTTCTATGCCTACGATTGCACTCATACTTAATATTCTCCTGACAAATAATTTAGACTTATGAAGGTAAATTATGATAAAACTAATACTCGAATTAAAGTTCATTATAAAGAACGATCGATCATAAATAAAATGATAATAATACAAAACACTGCACAGATGATCTTTATAAAGAACAACACTAAGATAAAAGTACCATCTTTATAAAAATGTGTCAATCACTAATAAATACTATTTATTTTTTATTAGTAATAAAGAAGAAATAGCTCTTACACAAAAACGTATAAGAGCTTCTTATGTCCATTTTCAATTCGCTAGCATTAGCTATAATGAACTACATCATTTTCATCAGCATCCGGATCTGGCTGAACTGCATCTGGAGTTTTTATTCCAGGACCAGCCATCGTCATACTAATATTAAGCACTTCTAACTCTGGAGCTTTCCATTGTTTTTTCATCTCGTCACCTCCCTTCAAACTGTTTTAGAAACCGGAATAAAATTAAACTCCTCATTAATATCTTAAATTCGAACTCATAAATGAATTCAGGTTTTGGATTATTCTTAACTTTTTCTAACGAATCTCTAAAAACGTCGATATTAATAAAATTTGACATTATCGAATCATTTGAGAGAATATTTAGCTCCTCTATAAACGATTGCCAACTTTTTTTCATTCGGTGGATGCCATCTGCACCTTGAATTCCCCTAGTCCGCTGGTTAAGTCTTATGTTATCTGGTAATAAATTTTCCGTAGATCGACGAATTAACGACCGGTCAAGACCATTTTGAACATACTGATCCTCAGGTACTGAAATACAAAAATTAATTACCCTAAGATCATTTGTAGGATCGCGCTCCCACAGAGAATGTCGTAGAGATAACTTTGTGCCTATTGTGCCATTTAATCCCCAAAAGTGTAATTGTTCAAATTGTTTTTTTCTGATTTTATATACATCAGTAACTGTGTTTCCCTTAATATCTACTCCCTGTTCTTCAAGCTTTTGGAAGACATTTGTTCTTGCAGCAAAGTCTTGATTAATCCAAATCGGGAAAGTTTCTTGTATTTGCGTTGAATGAGGTCTATATAGCATTGGAAGTGCTTTTTTTAAGACAAATTTCATCGTACGCTTTTTATTCACTCCTAAATTCTTACTATATAACTTAACTTCTTTATATAACTTTAGAAATTTCAATCGCTTTAAAAGAGTTGCATAAAAATTTAAAGCATGCCCCCATGATATAGTCCAATTGCCTCTTTGCCCGTTTAAAAGTATGCCAACATCTTGTTGATTAGCTTGTTCATAAATCCCTTTTAACCAAAAAGAATTTTCATAAAATTTATAGGGCATTTCCATCGTATCTAACCAATCATCAATTTCTGAAAAAGGACTTTTCTCTGGAAAACTTAAATATTGATCAGAGATATTTCCTACATATTGAACTGTCGATTCTATAAATGGTCGTTCGTTCGCTATCCTGGTTCTATGTGTCCAATCTATAAAGTCATCCACAGGTACATAACTGAAAGTGTGTAACTTTTTATTCTTTTCCTTAAGAGTTTTTGACGCAAAACTTGCTACTGATCCTGAATCCAAGCCTCCGCTTAGGTGTGACCCAACTTGCTTGTAGGTACGCAACCTATCTCCAACTGCTCTGTCAAACACCTCTTTAAATGCTTCCTCATATTCATTACTTGATTTTAGCTTTATTTTTTCTCCGAAATTAATTATTGAATATCTTGATAATTCAACTTTTCCACCCTGGACTTTTATCGTATGAGAAGGTGGTATTTGCTGAATATCTTTATAAACTGTTGTATTGATTGATACTGAATCTGCAGTAACCGGAATCGCAATAAACTCGGCAAGCCACTGTTCATTTAAGTTTTTTTGAATGTATGGCAATGAAAACAAAGGCTCTATAACAGTACAACATGCAAATTTCTCTTTATTATGAAAAAAGTACAATGTTCTTGTTCCTGAAAAGTCCCTAGCTCCAAACAGTTGCTGATTTCTTTCATCCCAAATCAAAAAAGCAAAATCACCAACTAAGTATTTTGATACATCCTCTCCCCATTTTTCATAGGCAAGTAAAATTAACTGACTATCAGTGATCGCTGAAGCACTAGTGGGGATTTGTAACTTCTGAAATAATTCTTTTCGATTATCAATGATCGCATCTGCAGTAATAAGCAATTGTCTTTCATAATCATAATAAGGAATTTGTTCACCAACTGATTCTGGTGTTATCCACTGTGCATGACAACCGAAAAATACTCTTTCATTATGCCAAACCTGAATATCATCAGCAGGATATTTTTGTAAGGCTGACATTACATTATTCCTTTGTTCTACATTTATTGGCTCATCGTTCAGATGAACAATTCCAGCGATTGCACTCATATTTACCTCTCCTATGCATTAAAAAGAACATAACTCTACCAAATCATCAAACGGATGCTTATTAGAGAACTCATTGGTATATACATTTTTAAATATATGATTTATCGTTTATCTAATCTTTTTAGAAAGTTGTCGATATGTATTGATGCCCATTTGCTGATCCAGTCTTCTATTCATTAATGGTATATTAATTGAATGATCAACTTTTTTCGCTTTTTCTTCTGTTAGGTCGTTTGCACAATGTGGACATAGCCAATTTGCCAGATTTGAACTACTATAAGACATGCACATACAGCGTGAGCATAGTTTTTTATACATCATATCCCCCTAAAAACCATAAAGGTCAACTTACCAATTGCAATTCACTAAAAGTTAACGAAGCTGCGAAATTTAAGTGAAAATGTGATTTCTAGAAACAATTTGAATTCAAATAAAACGTTGTTCTTTATAAAGAATCCATAAATATGATTAATAAACTACATTTTTTAAAAGTAGGAGTTTCATTTCATTTTCAAGAACAAAAATATTCTATATAAAGAACAATACTATACAATCTTATGGCATGCAACAGTTTTTATTACGTATTTTCAATATTTGCTTTGTTTAACCTTCATGTAATTATTTTAGTGGTCACTTCAACCATGAACATAGTTTGAGCCTAATTATTTAACAACATTTAAAACCGCTTGTTCTTTACTAGATCCCTCATAACCATTGGGATTATTAGACTGCCATCGCCAGGAATCTAAGCACATTTCCTGCAGTCCCTTTTTTGCTACCCAATTTAATTCTTTTTGTGCTTTCGATGGGTCCGCAAAGCTAATTCCTATATCCCCTGGTCTACGATTACTAATACGATAAGGTATAGATCTACCAGTTACTTCTTCAAAAGTATGTATCATATCCAAGACACTATATCCCGTACCCGTCCCAAGATTATAAGCACTTACACCTGAAGATACCATTACTTTTTCAAGTGCTTTTAAATGGCCGGCTGCAAGGTCTACGACATGGATATAATCTCTAACACCTGTTCCATCATGAGTAGCATAGTCGTTCCCAAAAACACTAAGCTCAGTTAGTTTCCCAACAGCTACTTGTGTTATGAATGGTACAAGATTATTAGGAATACCATTAGGATCTTCACCAATAAGACCGCTAGAATGGGCTCCTACAGGATTAAAGTATCGTAACAAAGCTACACTCCAATTTTCATTTGAAACATATACATCACGTAATATATCCTCAATCATCAGCTTTGTTCTTCCATATGGATTTGTTGCTTGAAGAGGTAATTCTTCAGTGAGTGGGACCTGTTCTTGCATACCATACACGGTTGCTGACGAACTAAAGACCATGTTGTGGACACCGAATTGCTCCATCACTTCACACAGAATTAGTGTTCCTGTAATATTGTTGTGGTAATAATGCAGTGGAATTGAAACAGATTCTCCAACAGCTTTTAATCCAGCGAAATGTATAACAGCTTCAATGTTGTTTTCAGCAAAAATGTTTTGTAAATCAGGTTTGTTAAGTAAATCAGTTTGATAAAATTTAAAGTCCTTTGAGGTAATTTCTCTAATACGATCAAGCGAATCCACCTTACTGTTTGATAGATTATCTAGTACCACAACTTCATATCCTGCGTTTAATAATTCTACGCATGTGTGGGAGCCGATATAACCTGCTCCCCCTGTGATTAGGATGGACATATATTTTCCCCCCGCTAAAATTTATATTTAATATTTATGTTTGAGTAGTAGTAAAAAACTTTACTATTCTTAAATCTACTCTACCCAATGAGAATAAATTAAACTTAGTTTTCAAAATATATAGTTCTCTATAAAGAACACACATTAATATTACACTCCAAAAACCATTTATTCAACCTTTTCAGAAAAATTAATTGGTAAACCCCTAGAATCATTTAGAGTTTTGTTGATACATCAAATTATTTCATTACCAAACTGTCCAAGCATTTTAACAACTACTTGAATTCAATATTATAAACATAACGTTATTAAATAGGAGGTATGATGTTTCTTATGGTTAGTTCTAATGCTACCTATGTAGTAGAACTTGGTCGTTGGGGAATTAAGAATGATGGAACAGATGCATTGAACACCACGAATGGAATCAATAGTGCCCTATTGTGGGCAAAAGATAACAATCTATACACAGTTGTCTTACCAAAAGGTCAATATCTTATTGATAAAAATGCTTCTATATTACTTCAAAGTAACACACACTATAAATTTTATGATTGTTTTTTTGTTAAAGAATCAAATAATCTTACAGGCTATTCTATACTAACTTGTGATAGCGTTAAAAACGTTACAATTGAAGGTGCGACAGTAAGAGGTGATAGAGAAACACATGATTATTCAAGTGGTGGTACACATGAATGGGGATATGGGATTGAATGTAAAAATTCCTGTTCTAACATTGAAATAAAAAATTGTGAAGCCTATGAATGCACTGGAGATGGATTTGTTACTTCAATGGATTTTTCAGCAATAGGTGGAGCTCAGCATCCAGCACATTTTGCAAAGGGTGACATTAATAGTCAAGGAAGTATCGATAGCACAAAGACTAACTATACTACAGTTTCTAAATTTTTTGATGTAACTGGAAACTTAGTAAAATCTGTCGGATACTTTTATTACGCTGGTGATGGATATGGTGGGTATGGTACTGGGAGTAACCTTAATAAAACTGTAATAAAAGTGCATTTTTATAAATCCGATGATACCTATCTTGGTTTTAGAAATACTCGTTCTTATGAATTTATCTATTTAGATTCATTACCCCCAGGTACAACAAAAGTAAGATTCTCATTTTTACAAAACTTCGATTTAATGAGCGGTAACTTACATTATGTCATGTGCGCTAAAATTCCTCAGTATATAAACTTTATTAATTGCAAATCACATAAAAATAGAAGACTTGGTGCATCTATTAATGGTGGAAGATTTGTAACATTTGATAGTTGTGAAATTTATAATAATAGCAATCCTTTGAGTAGATCCACAGGTGTTAATCCTGGTTATGGAATTGATATTGAAGATGGATATATGACGAATCAAAAAATTACGATTAGAAACTGTAACATATATGATAATAGAGCAGGTGCATTTATTTGCGTTAGTACTAGGGGTGTACACGTAGAAAACAATAAATTTAGAGGGGCATTTGTTTTTTCTGGTAGCGGAGATGATTATTATTCTTTGAATAATATGTATTATGGTAGCATCAGTGGTAGATCTATAACTAGTGGAACTGAAGCTGATGGCACATTTTGTACGTTTCGAAATGATTCTGTGTTTGGCCAATCGGTCTCAATATTAGCAGGTAATACCACCTTAGAAAATTGCGTTTTTTCTAAAAGCAGCCTTACTCTAGGTGGTGAAACTGCAAAAGTTATTAATTGTAAGCTTACTTTTGATGATCCAGACAAAGATGGTGCATTTGGCTTTTCCGGTAAAAATGTGGAAGTATATAATTCATTATTCGATATTAGAAGGTCTAAAAGTATCTCGTCGGCTTTTTATAATTCAAGTGAAAATGTATTATTATCAAATGTTAAATTTATTACAGGTGAAACCAATGGTGGACATTATGTAGGAACGAAAAACTTAATTGTAGACAAATGTGAATTTATTCATAATGGAACCACAACTAATTACAGCCGCATGATGGTCTCAGAGTCTATGAGAGTAGAAAATTCAACTTTTAAAAATCAATCCTTTAGGTTTGATGGTGGTAACATATACGGTACAGAGATATTAGCAAAAGATACAGGTTATATTACACATAGTTTCAAGAATAATAAAATGGTTTGGGATGCATCGTATACAATTGCTACCCACGAAGCAAGAGGACCTGGTATTGCTTTTCTCTATATACCAAGGTTAGAAATCTTAAATAATATTTTTAATGTTATTGATAAAGGCATTTCCCTCGGATCTCTACACACATTAAGAATATTTACAGAAAACCATTTAAATCTCTCTAATAATACAATTCTAACTACAAAAATATCTAACACAAACACAAGAGGATTAATTACAATCGAAGGTGCATATAGGAAAAGTGGTTCAAGAATAGCAATACCGAAAACCACGATTATAGATCAAAATAATATTAAAATTAATTCAGATATAATTTATACAAATAATGTGAAAGATCAGTTATAACTATAAGTATATATTAGTAAGAAAAGGTGAGCGTCAAGTCAAAAAGGTTAATACGCTCTTAAGTTACTCCTCTACCAATTTAAGTGATGGCCTAGCTATACTACAATGATGGGTCCCCTTGATTTATTGTGAGAACAATTTTTTCTCTAACTCAACATATTCCACTCTAAATCGAGGTAACCCTTTGTAGTCTTTTGCTTTTTTTTCATTCTATGTAAGATAGCTACCATCAAAGTTAAAAGTTTAGTTTATAAACCTTTCAACCTAGTTTAAGTTTTTAAATTGTAATTTTCCTTGAAATTATATTATTATTGACAATCTAATGTAGGCAACTCATTGACTTTTTGTATTTATTTACAAATCTATTTTTCCGTCTATCGACAAATTTAATATGAGACATAATGCTCAAGTTTGAAAATATAACTAGTTTAAAAACTTTTTATTAAGTTAGAAATTATCTATTTTGAAATTTTCAACAGCAGATATGTTCCCTGGTTAAATTACAATTAAACTTGTAGTATGGTCTTATCAATCGTACTGTCAGTTTTTAATTTCTTTACCAGATTAATTGCTTGTTTCATATCCTCATGTTGACTCGACCAATGCCATGTTCCGTATCTACCAATACTATAAATCCCAAATGCTTCTAAATAACTCCTAATTCTTTCACTCACTCTAATATTGGGAAGGCAATAGTTATGTTCCAGGTAAATTGACCGACTTGTAACAATTTCTTCTTTATTTCCGATAAAACCAATCTCTATTAACTCGTCAATAACTTTAGGTACTAGAGCCAACGCCTCTTTTTTATTCTGAAAAAAAAGAGGTGAACACTCAACATACATAGAAACGTAACCTTTTGGAGCTAGCAAAGGTTCAATATTGCTATAAAATCCAATACGATAAAAGCTATAATCTAAGCTAGGTATGTACACCCAACTCTTATTACCATGTATTGGGTTACGCTTTACTCCTATATTTAAAATCATACCCTTAGTGGATTCTAATTTCTTTGACAATCTCAATATTTCCGGATCGATATCCGAAATTATCTTTACTAAAGATGTTAATGGCATAGTTGAAATTAAGTTTTTCCAAGTGATATTTTTTTTATTAACCTCTATAGTTTTTTTTTCAAGATTAATGGATTTAACTTTAGAATTAAAATTCACTTTTGCATTTTTTGCCAAAAATATGGGAATCCCTTTTGCTCCTATAACCCCTTTAGGATAAACAAAGTCGTCATTATAGCCTTTTATATCCTCGTCAATTCTAACATTTCTTTTCTTTTCATAATTACCAATACCTATTCGTGATAGATCCTCTATCCCTAACATTTTCATGTTATAATTTTGAAAAAAAGATTCATATAAAGTAAAACCATAAGATTCTAATAACATATCATTATAATTATCATATAATTTATGGTCTTTCTGTATTGCTTTGAAATCTCTTTCTACACGTTTTACAAAGTCTAAATTAGAATGCGCTATATAGCTTTGCTGAATTGGAAAATCAAAAAACTGACCGTCAAGATAAATATACGCATTACGCTTATGGCTCTCTAATTCAAGGCCTTCTAACAACTCTAATGCTTCAGGCGCACTTTTATGATGAAACCAGTGCCCACCGATATCAAATCCAAAATCCCCCACATCAGTCTCTACTTGATAAGATAATGCTTTTCCACCCAACTCTTTTTTAGATTCCAAAATCTCCGCATCATCACCAAAGGCCTTCACAAATGATAAACCTGTTACTCCCGCCCCAATTACATAAGTAATCATCATATCCTCCTAATTGACTTATTATGAGAGAAGGATATTAGGCTAAACCCATATTGTCCTTCATAAATTCATTAACCTTGCGAACATCGTATTTTTGGACAACAATTTCACGACTTTTATAACCCATTATGCTAACTAGACTTGGATTTAACACAAATTTTTCCATAGCATCTGCAAGAGCTTTTGAGTCCTTAATTGGAACTAAAAAACCATTTTCTTGATGAGTAACTGTTTCTCTGCATCCAGGAGAATCTGTTGTAATAACAGGTAGTCCCATTGACATAGCTTCTAAAACAGACTTTGGCGTTCCTTCACGATATGATGGAAGAACAAATACACTAGACTGGGAAAGATAAGGTCGCACATCACTTGTTTCCCCAAGGTATTCTATAATTCCCTCACTAACCCATTGTTTAACTTTTTCTTTACTAATAGAAGTTGGGTTTCTATCAAAGGGACCAAGGACCTTACAGTTTAACAAAGGATACTTTCTCTTTAAGATCCTTGATGCTTCAATAAACTCTTCAATTCCTTTATCCTTTATAAGCCTAGCAATTAATATGAAACTAATCTGCTCTCCTTTGGAAGAAATAAAAGAAAACTCATCAATATTTACACCAGAGCCATTTATGATTAAAGCTTTATTATCCCTCGTTAACAATTTCCAGGACTCAAATAATAGTAAATCGTCTGGGTTTTGAAAAAAGACTTTTTTACTATTTTTAATAGCTACTTTATATAGTGCTTTTATTAAAGGTAACAATATGCGCTGCTTCAATGTATTGCCAATAAAAACATACCCTAAGCCCGTAATTGTCAAATAGACATCTTCTATCTTTGTAATACGAGCAGCAATTGAGCCATAAAGAACTGGTTTAATTGAAAAACATGCTACAGTATCAGGCTCTATTCTCTTTAATAATCTTATCAATATACATATAGAGTAGATATCGTAGAATGGATTGATTCCTGTATTAATTAATGGTTCTTTCCTATAATGGACACCAATAGATTTAAATTTACTCTCGTTATCCTTGTCAGGAGCTATCGCTATCACCTCATGTCCATCATGCACTAATGTTTTTAGGAGATCCCAACTAAAATTTACATAATAGCTTGCATATGGGGCAATGAAAGCAATCCTAGCCATTAATTATATCCTCCCTTGTTTATAAAATTTAAAAATTACTCATATCGATTCTGCCTAACTTCTTAGCAACAATAATAACTGCTATCAATATTACAATAATGAAAAAAGGAGTAAGATCTTTAAAATTAAATGATGTTATAGACACTACCCCAAGTAATATTCCAGTTGAGTATGTAACTAATACCGTTTTCTTAACTGTAAGACCGGAGTTAACCATCCTTAATGCAAAGTGATCTTTACTTCCTATTAAAGGGGATCTTTTACTTTTTATGCGCAGAATAGATACAAATATTGTTTCAAATATAGGGATACCAAAAACAAAAAAAAGAATGAAGGTAGATTGAATTACCTCACCGACATCGATAAAATTTATGCTGATACAAGCCAATAAAAAACCTAAAAACAAGCTTCCAGTATCCCCCATAAATATTTGAGCAGGATTAAAATTATATTTTAAAAAACCTAAACATGACCCTGCTAAAGCTAAAAGGACTGCACAAAGAAATAATTCATCCATTTGTAAAGACAAAATCGATAAAGATAGCGATGCAATTGTCGCTATACCTGCAGCCAATCCATCCATGATATCAATTAGATTCAACGCATTGGTAAGAGCAATAATCCATAAAATGGTTAATATAACATCTATCATTTCAATATTAGTTAAGTAAATCTTTGTCCCTGATAGAACTACTATTATTGCAGCTAAAAATTGAAATGAAATCTTCCGAAAAGGAGTAATATTCTTAACATCATCTATTAAACCTAAGATAATAATAATGAGACAACTAACTAAAATTCCATATATCTTCTTATCTACGTTCAGATTGAAAGTTATAGTTAATATAAATAGTGTTACTAAGAGTGAAAGGGCAATGGCCCCACCCCCTAAGTATGGTGTAACCTTCTTATGAGTTTTTACTTCTGTATTAGGGATATCTACTATATTAAATTTTAGAGCAATTACAATAACTATCGGGGTGAACACTAGTCCTAAAATTAAAGCAATAAAAAAAGATAGTATAAATATAATTTTAAGCCCGCTCCCTTTATCCGTTTGAGCCCTCTCCATAAGAACTATATTCACATCACTCTCAATGGATTGCTTATGTAAGATTTTATGTCTGCACTATAATGGGGTATTCACTAAGCAAGGACATGTTTTCTGCGCTGAACATAACTTAAGAAATATATACTTATACTTCCTGAAATAAGTAATAAACTAATATAATGAAACGTTTTAATAAATCTAGTGAAAATAGGTGATAAAGAACAAGAATTATATTAGTCAGCAAAAACAACCATGCTCATTATAAGTGTTTGTTTGATAATACGAAAAGCTCAAAAAAATTCTGTTAAGCCATCTAGTGTATTTTGCAATAGAAAAGTGCAGAAAAATGCAAAGAAAAGTACAGAGGTTTGTCACCCGAATTACTTTTCTTTATTTTCTTTTAGATAATGCATTCGTTAAGCGATAACTCTCTCCTTGATACGAGATGATATGTGCAT
>DATMFU010000409.1:0-4225 GCA_035556015.1 Niallia sp.
TTTTTTACCAGATAACAGAGCCCAAAACATTAAAGAAACCTCTATAATAGGACCGATAAAATCTACCGTAATTTCAAATGTACCCTCATCTTGGAAGTTAAATATTCGAATGATGGTATCATCTAAAATATCAAATAGTGAAGAGACTATGATTAGTGTTGAGATGATAATGATCCTTTTAACGTAAATTTTCATTGTTTACCTCCCTTCGAAAGTTTAGAAATCATAACAAGATTACTTTAAAACTCTAGAACAGTACCTATTATTTGATAGTTTGCCGAGTAGATTCGAGCTTGTGATCCTACTTAAAATATTGAGATTTAGCTACACTCACTTTTCTGTATGGTGGCAAGCTTGTACCATTGTTTAATAAAATATTAAAAGAATCTAGTAGAGTTGAAAGTGAAGCTCGCTCCATTGTGTTAATATTAAATTCAATTCCATATTCCATTAAATCTTCGTTTACCTCTTCTTTCCAAACGATACTACCCTTCAATGTAATGAATTCTCCAAGGATTTCTGATTTAAACTGGTAAATTACATCGCCTCTTGTAGGTAATTTAAGATTAGAGATAAATCGTAGACCACCAATACTAATGTCTTCAATTAATACTTTTGATACGCCTAATTTCATTCTGCGGCCTGCAATTGATACTAGTTCCATGTCAGCTTCAAGCGGAGAAGGGAAATTCAATCGGTAATGACGCCTCTTGCTTTGTTTTGCTTTTTGTTCTGCATCTACTGGAGGCAATATTTTTTTCTGTAAAAGTAATTCAAATTCATTTAGAGGGACAGGCTGACTGAATAAATAGCCTTGAATTTCATGACAGTCTTCATCTTGTAGTATTTTTAATTGTTTAACGGTTTCTACACCTTCCGCTACTACTCTTAATTGTAAGCCTCTAGCCATATAAATAATTGATTTTGTAAGATGCAAATCTCGATCACTTTGGTGCATGTTTCGAATAAAGGATTTATCAATCTTAATCAAATCAAATGGAAATTGAGTTAAGTAGGAAAGGGAAGAAAAACCTGTTCCAAAATCATCTAAAGAAATTTTAATTCCTAGTTCTTTTAAACTGAAAATTGAATTTCTAACCACTTCGGAATTGCTTAGGATGGTACTTTCAGTAATTTCAAATTCAATGTCATCTGGTTGAATTCCAGTTTCACGAATAATCGTAGCAACTTTATTTGGCCAATTTGGGATCAGAAAATGGATGGCTGAAATATTAATGGAGATCGGAACAATATCTACACTGTTATTTTTCCAATTTCTAATTTGGCGACATACTTCAGTTAAAACCCAATCATCAATCTCCGTAATTAAACCATTTTCTTCAGCAATAGTAAGGAATTCAGATGGGGAAACAAGCCCCCACTCGGGGTGATTCCAGCGGATTAGAGCTTCTGCACCAATGATTCGATTAGTTTTAGCGTTAACGCGTGGTTGAAAATATAGAGTCATTTCTTTATTCTCTACTGCTTTTTTTAAGTCTCTAGCAATACTGTAGTCTTTATAGGATTGAATACTACTAGAGTGTGAAAGAATAGAATAGTTATTTTTCCCACCTTTTACCGACTGATGTAATGCAAGATTAGCATTTCTTAATAATTCTAAGCTTGTTAATCCATTTTCGGGATAGGTACTAATCCCAATACTTGCAGTGATATATAATTGGTAACCATTTAAATTAAATGGTTTATTCATACCTTCGATCATCTTATTGATTAATATTTTTAGTGCCTCAATGGACTCTATATTTTCAATTAGGATCATAAATTCATCCCCACCACGGCGAGCAAGCATATCTTTCGATGTTAAATGCTTTTGAATACGGTTAGAAAATAATATTAATAGCTCATCACCAGCTTTATTTCCAAGTGTATCGTTAACATATTTGAAACCATCAATGTCCAATTTTAAGACTGCAAATTTTTTATTGGTGTCGGCATACTGATCGATTAATTGATCTAAAGTTGCAATGAACTTATTACGATTTGGTAGTTTCGTTAAAGTATCATAATTAGCCATGAAACTTATTTTTTCTTCTAATACTTTTTGTTCAGTAATATCGGAAATTAGGCCAAATAAGCGCACCATATTTCCGTTATTATTCAATTCAGGGATTACATAATCTTGAATCCAGCGATTGCTTCCATTTTTATGTTTTATTCGATATTGATGTTTAATGATATTTCCTGTTGCTAATTTAGGTTGGTTACTTAAATATGTCTGTAAATCTTCAGGAAGAATAAGGGAAGACCATTGAAGACCATTATTAAAATCATTTTTTGTATAACCTGTTATATGCTTAACTCCAATTGAAATATCTAGATACCTACCTGTTTGATTATCTAAAGACCAAATTCCAACATCTGGATTGTCATAGAGCATCATCATTTGCTTATCTTTTTCCAATACTTCATTAGATATCGTGTGATCAGTAGTATCTTGAATAAATCCAACTAATCCTTCCAGATTCCCTTTTTTATCGAGAAGTATTCCCGTTTGTTCCTTCACGAGGCAGAACGTTTGATCTTGTCGGATTAGACGATATTCGATTTCAAAGCTGGTCTTTTCGTTTAATGCAGTTTGCATTGTATCTCTTAAACGATCCCTATCATCGGGGTGTACATAACGTAAGAAATGGTTAAAGGAAGGCGTAAATGCCAATTCTGGATTGATTTGAAGCATATCCGCGATTTGCTTAGAAAAATAAAGGAAATCATTAATGGCATCATAGTAAAAACTACAAATATAATCGACTTCATCAAAGGCTTCTCGCATTTTTTGAAATTGATTGAGCTGCTTTTCCTGCTTTTGCAAGTCAGTATTATCTTTTAAAATGACGTAAACATCTTTGCTTGTTTTATTTTTAATAGGTATAAGGATAATCTTGAGATCTATTGGCTTTCCTTTTTTCGGGAAACCTACAGCATTAAATATCTCAGTTTTTCCTGATATAGCATTTTCAAAGTAATTATTAATTTTTGACGAGGAATCTTTTAGCAGAAGATCAAAAAAGGGATTTTTTAAATCTTGTTCATTAAATCCAAATCTGTTTTCAAATATCTGGTTACAAGAAACGATATTCCCATTTGCATCTAATTTAACTACTGCATTTAAATAGTCATAAATTTCAGGATTGAGATCTATTTCGTTTTCTATTAGGAGTTTCTCTTGCTCATTTATTCTTTTAAAAAACTTCTTAATCATTATAACTACCCTCACATAACTTTTATTATTTAATAGTAAATAGTGCTTTTATAAAACCTTCGAATCGATCATGAGTAAATCTTTTGAAAATTCTAGTAAATAATTGATATACGTGTAATGAAAAAGACGTATATTATTTGTTTGAAACAATAAAATTGTTATGTAAAATTTCAACATTATTTCATTGAAATTAGAATTAATGTCAAATGATTGATATTGTATACAATTTGATTATAGCAAATATTACTTAGGAAAAGGGATGTCAAAAATATGAAAAATGGTAAAGGTAGGGCCTGGTTTGATGGTAATAATTTACTAAGTTATTGTATAAAGTTTGAATTTATAAGTACGGCATTTACCCGAATCATTTCGACAATGAATGGCAGGTAGCGTCGGAGTAATTATGCGATTAAACATTTCAAGATGACCATCTATTAAGTAATGCATTCCTCGGGCAAAACTAACTGGCTCATACTTTATCCCATTAAACGTCAAAATCATTATTCATGGTTTTGGCGTTTTTGCTTATTTGTTTAACCTATAATCTCAACCACATTTGTGGAAGATTTAGCATCTAATTCAAAGCTTACATCCTAATGTAAATCACGCTTAAAAGTGTTAGCCCACTACCTATATTAATTTGTAGTTATATTGTCTAAAAAGTAAAAAAGAAACTTCATACAAATTGAATATTGTACACGTTAAACAATTTAATTAATATTGTGAATATATAGAAAATTGTAGAATGATAGGTTTTGATAGAGAAAAGCTTTAAATAATTCGTTCCTACTTATAGAAGTAAGTCAAGGATTGAATGCTCTTATATGTAGACGAGCATTTTTAGGTAAGATGAGAGATCAGTATTAGCAATTTAAACAAATTATTTCCAACTGTACATGTGGTCCTCTTTTTTAAGAAAACCATTTGGATGTTGGGGGAAGAAGTGTGATAAAAATATTAAGTTTTTAAGGAGGGAAAAGTATGGTTAGTAAACAGAGGAATTCT
>DATMFU010000410.1:0-5555 GCA_035556015.1 Niallia sp.
TTTAATCAAAATGATGGCTTACTAGGCAAAATTTTGGATGTTATTTCAAGTGTATTTGCTCCTATGGTTGGTGCAATGGCAGGAGCAGGAATATTGAAGGGGTTATTAACGATTGCATTAGCAAGCGGGATTCTTTCAAAAGAGGATGGAGCTTATCTTGTCCTTTATGCTGCTTCCGATAGTTTATTTTATTTTTTACCACTAATTTTAGCTTTTACTTCCGCAAGAAAATTTAAGGCAGATCCCTTTGTAGCAGTAGTAATTGCAGGAGCACTCATTTATCCAGATTTAATACATGCATATGAAAATGGGACAAATCTAGATTTTTTCGGAATACCGATCCTGCTAACTAATTATTCATCTTCTGTCATTCCGATTATTTTGGCTGTTTTTTGTATGTCAAAAATTCAACATACATTAAATAATTGGTTACATGCTGCCATTCGGCCATTTTTTACTCCTATGCTATTAATAAGCATCATGGTTCCTCTCACGTTGTTAGTGCTAGGACCGATTGGAAACCATGTAAGTGATTGGTTAGCGAGTGTGTATAAATGGATTTACGATGGAAGTACAATATTGGCCGGAGCATTTTTAGGTGCCTTTTGGCAAGTGCTAGTAATATTCGGATTGCATTGGGGGATTGCACCAATAGCAACCAATAATTTAAGCAAATTTGGATATGATACATTGGCCGTTATGGTGACTCCCGCTATTTTTGCACAAGCTGGAGCAGCTTTAGGGGTATGGCTAAAGGTAAAGAAAAAAGAAGTCAAATCAATCGCTGCATCTGCCTCTTTGGCTGGAATTTTTGGAGTGACAGAGCCAGCTATTTACGGAATTAATTTACGGTACAAAAAACCATTTATCATTGGGTGTATTTCTGGGGGAATAGGTGGTGCATTGGCAGGCTATTCTGGTGCAAAGGCATCCGGATTGTCTTTACCAGGACTTGCTTCTTTACCAGTTTTTTTCGGAGAAGGATTTGTCACTTTTCTCATTAGTATTTTACTTGCATTCATCCTAGCTGCGCTTTTGACGTATAGTTTAGGATTTGACAGGAATGAGGATAAAGAGGACAGTACCTTTACGATACCTAATAAAGGTACTGAGACTAATAAAATAGTGAATGGAATCAGCATTCAAAGTCCCTTTCATGGTGCGTTAATTCCACTCTCCGAAGTACCTGATCCAGTATTTGCTTCAGAAGCAATTGGAAAAGGTGTGGCTATAATTCCAGTAGATGGACTAATATATGCTCCTATCACTGGGACTGTTTCTACTGTATTTCCAACAGGGCATTCTATTGGATTTTTGTCTAAGGATGGGGTAGAAATACTGATTCACATTGGAATTGATACGGTCCAGTTAGACGGGAAGTTCTTTGAGGTTTTTGTAAAAGAAGGACAACCTATTACACAAGGAGAATTACTTGGACAATTTGATATACAAGCAATAACTTCTGCTGGTTTTTCTATTATAACGCCAGTAATTGTAACAAATTATTTTGATTATTTAGATGTCATTCATGTAGAAGTAGAAAATGTGGAGGTAGAAGATCCAATCTTTACAATAATAAAGTAAGTCTACATAGATGGAACAACCCTTCCGACTAGAAAAGAAAGATCCTAGGTGGAAGGGTTTTTACGTTTGAATATCGGTAAAGAGAAATATAAACATAATTTCACATCGTTCTGGAGATTCTAACTATGCCTAATAGAAAGGAGTGGTAGATATGACAAAGAAATATAATAATGGCAGTAACAATCAAAATTCTCCAAGAGGCAATCAATCTGTTGAAGTGAGTGGAGATAACAGCAAAGGAAATAAACGCAATATAAAAGAAAAGGTTGATAAAACTCACGGGGAATAAGGAAGCATATGGAAGAGAAGGGCGTAGAAGTTTATACTTCTGCGTTTTTCTTTTGTTGGAGCTAGGAAAAATAAAGGTTGTCCAGAATTGGTCTTGTGTTACAAAATTTAAAAACCAAATAGTGATGCATATTGGGCGAGTGTCTTACTAGGTTATCTATCGTGTAGGAATATTAGCTGATTTTATAATAAATAGATTCCTGTTTATAGCAGTCTGATGCAGTTCACGTATATATATAGTACAAGCATCGATAATCGACAGATGAAGGAGAGTGAAGTTATGTATCGTAGTTCAATAGCCTGGAGGTGTGTTAAGTAATGGATATTACCTCTTTATTCACCATACTTTCTTTCCTTATAACCATGACACTAATTTTTTGGCGTCCAAAGGGAATGAATGAAGCGATAGCAGCAACAATCGGTGCCTTGTTAATCTTAGTTAGCGGAAGTGTAACCTTTAGTGATGTAGCAGATATTGGTTCAAAGGTTACAGGAGCAGCTTTAACTATCATTGCTACAATGGTTATGGCTTTAACAATGGAAAGTATTGGATTTTTCCATTGGGCAGCTACAAGATTATTAACCGCTGCAAAGGGCTCAGGAATAAGACTCTTTTGGATGTCTAATCTTCTTTGCTTTCTTATGACATTATTTCTTAATAACGATGGAAGTATCATTATAACTACCCCTGTTTTACTAATGCTTTTTAGAAAAATAGGAATGAAGCAAAAGGAAAAAATTCCTTATTTAATTAGTGGAGCACTTATTGCGACTGCTTCTAGTGTTCCTATAGGTGTAAGTAATATCGTTAATTTAATCTCATTGAATATTATTGGATTAGATCTTTACATGCAAACGGCTATGATGTTTGTCCCAGGTATCATTGGATTGGGATTCCTTTACTTTATTCTTCTAGGAGTATTTTATAGACAAATTCCTAAAAGAATACCACTTGTAACAAAAAAACTTGATTATAGGCAGATTCCTTCTTTACATCCATTACTTTCAGAACCGGAAGAAAAGGAAACAAAACGACAAACAAAATTAATGCTAAGTGTATTTGCTTTTATCTTTCTAGTAAGAATCCTTCTATTTGTAGCCTCCTATTACAGTATCCCCATTTCAATCGTTTCAGTAACTAGTTCTCTCCTTCTTTTAAGTTGGCGATGGATATATTTGAAGGTTAATCCAGTCGATGTGTTGAAAAAGACACCTTGGGATATTTTTATCTTTGCGTATGCTATGTATATTGTCGTTTATGGTCTACACAATATTGGATTAACAAGCTTCTTGATACAGCTTGTAGAGCCAATTATAGGTGATCATTTATTTACAGCAAGTATAACAATGGGTTCCTTATTATCGGTCATGTCGAATATTTTTAATAATCATCCTGCATTAATGATTGGAACATTTACTTTAACAGAGATGCATTTAGATCCTGTTGTATTAAAGACTTTATATTTAGCTAATATTATTGGTAGCGATATTGGAGCGTTACTATTTCCTACTGGGACATTGGCTACTTTAATTTGGATGCACATTTTAAAGCGGAATAAGATAAATATATCATGGGGACAGTATCTAAAAGTTACCATTCGTGTGATACCACTTACTGTAATCTTTACACTTGTTGTTCTTTACTTATGGATCGAAATCTTTTTTTACTAATGAATGACAAGTTGATTATTTCATCGAGTCTCCAGAATAATTTCATGGTGATTAAGCAAAATGAAAAATAAAGGCATTAACTCTGATTAAGAATTAATGCCTTTTTAAGTATTATTAATTTTTATGAAGCGTTCTATCATGGCAAGTGAGCGGACTTTATATGGGAAAGTTTCCAATAAACCACATGTGCTTCTGCATTAACTAATTCTACTATATTGTTGGAGATATTTTTAACTAATCCAACTTTATTTGGATTTTCACCTAAATCAAAAACAAGCAACTGGCCAGTGTATTTTTTTAATTGCTCTTCAAACGTTCGAGCCAGTGGGATATTGGAAGGAACAACAGGTAAATCGGTATTACTTAAAGTATAGGGGGTTAGATTTGTACTATAAGGGATTAGCCATTTGATATGCTGCATAGAAATAAAAATAGTTTTATATATAGGAGAATAAAATACGATATAGTCATTTAATACACTTGTGATATAGCCATGTATGGATCGATTTCCTGTAACACATAATTCAATAAATTGACCTTTTGCATTCATTAATATTTTTCGATAAGAAATTAGTTCAGATTCTAGTTGAAATGGCATTTCCGTTTCTGGCTTATCAACGGAATCCTCAGAATCATCTCTTTTCATTATATTGTGGATATGAAGTAAAGGAATATATAGATATTTCTGCCCGTTATAAAGTACGAGTATATCTAATCCATTATCGATTAATATTCCAGTAAAGTAAGTTTTACCTGAAATCTCTATTTCTACTTCCTCGTCAATTAGATTCTTAAAGTTATTCATGTAAACAGCTCCTTTCTATATTCTTATAAAGGAAAACCTTGTCAATATTCCTAAAATCGGTTAATAAAGTACCTCAATTTGCAGGGATAGCTGATAGATTGGAAATCTTCAACATGTTTTGAAAATCTCCAATCTATCAGCTTAAAAGTATTTCTTTTGCTAATGATAGTAATCTATTCATGGATATTAGGCAGTTTCCTTTCTACAGCATATATAAAGAAATTCAGTCTTGAATCTTATTTTTTAACCGCTCATTTCTAAGTTTGTTATACATAAACTCAGCGTGCTTCATTAAAGAATAATATTGTTTTTCTAAAAGATAATTTTGTTCTATTGGGTCCAGATTCTTCTTTACAGGACTTGGGTTAACAGGTTTCTTTTTTTCGGGAATGGAGTTTTTCTCTTTTTTCGATTTCTTCTTTTTGTGATTATTAAAATATCCCAAATCATTTAATGGATGAATTAGATAATCTGTTGATGTATCTAATTTTGGAATGACGGCAAAGTTTTTTGTTTCGGTATCGTCTAAAGGATCTTTTTCTATAGAAGATGGTAATATGAAATCATTAACAGGTGATGGCTCTGTCAATTTCGGATTACTCTTTCTATTAGGTATTTTATGGTCATGGTCATGAGAACCTGTATCTGAATCTGTATTCTGATTATTATAGGAGAATGGAAATAATTTTCTTAAATCGGAGATGGAATTTTTCAGGGAATTGGTAAGATTATTAGTATCACTGGAACCAATAGTGAAGGAACTAGTTGAATCATGGCTACTAGGAGAAGAGTTAGGTAGGGATGTGTCACTATTATTGGATAAATTGGAGTTGTCATTAAAAGGAGTAGTTGCTTGAGTTTCAGTATCTTTCTCATGGATACTATCTATTTCCACTAAGTCGGACCATTCACTTTCTTCCTGTTTAGCATTTCCCTCCACATGTATGATTGCTTCTTCTGAAACTTGATTTATATTGGATGGATTAGTTGTAAGAGGGAGTGATGGAGCTTCTCTATGTTCCATAGTATCAATGATTTGGATCTCATCTTCAGGAGTTTGGGTAGTACTAGACAGAGTATTCACTATAGATAGAACTTCCGTTTCTTCTTTTTCTGCATCTTTTTGTTCTTGAATACTCTCTTCTGTGTGATTCTCATTTTCTATTGATGAATGGTTGTCTGTTTGGTTAGAGTTACTTTCTTCTTT
>DATMFU010000411.1:0-11098 GCA_035556015.1 Niallia sp.
TGCAAGCACTCCTTTAACAACAATTAGAGTACATACAAAAGAAATGGGAAAAACAGGAGTAAAACTTTTACTAGACCGTATAGAAGGAAGACAACTTCCCATGACTATTACTCTCCCAACAGAATTGATCATACGAGAGAGTTGCGGATCTAAATAAAAAATACTTTTCTTTTAAGGAGGTGATTCTCAGTAGTTAGAAATTATGCGTCTATCTATTTTGTGTTGCCTTACCCGACATCAATGGTTGATGTCAGGTTTAAAAGTGACTGCCATCACTTTTATGCAGGCAATAAGTAAACTCCAATTGCGAAAAGGGAGCTTATGTCTATTATATAGATGCTCCCAAAAACCAGCAAGCGAATCAACCTGAGAATTAGGTGAAAGTACCTAGTGATATTCAAATTTGAATTTTAGGGGGCGTTATTGTTGAAAAAACTATTAAAAACTGTTGTCTTTGCCGCCGCTTTAACCACTATCGTAACAGGATGTAGTAAAGCTTCTAGTGGAGATGAATCAAGTGATGGTAAAAAGGTTGTTACATTATATTCAACGGTAACAAATGAAGCAGATAAACTCACGCTTCAAAATGTTGTGAAGAAGTTTGAAAAAGAAAATCCAGATATTGATATAAAAGAAAACTATCCTGCAGGGGATTATGAAAGTATGCTACGAGTTAAGATGGCTGCTAATGATATGCCAGACTTATTTGATACGCATGGATGGGCTATTCTACGTTATGGTGAATATGTTGAAGATTTAAAAGATATGAATTGGGTAAATGATCTTGATCCTGCATTAGATCAAATATTAAAGGATGAAACAGGCAAAGTTTACGCTTATCCTCTTAATCAGGCGAAAGATGGTATTACATATAATGCAACATTATTAGAGGAGTATGGAATTACACCACCATCAACTTTTGATGAGTTCATGACAGCACTTGAAACAGTTGGGAAAAAAGGAAAAGGGGAAGTGACTCCACTTTGGTTTGCTGGTTCTGATAAATCAGCATTCGGTCAATACTTTGATCAATTTTCTACTCCATTATTAGTTACAGGAGAGAAAAACTATAAGAAGGAATTACTAGATGGAACATTTGATTGGTCTAATTATACTTTCTTAGCAGATAAATTAAAAGAAATGCAAGATAAGAAGCTTCTTAATGAGGATGTATTGACTGCTCAAAATCACCAAATGGTTGACTTAATGGCTCAGAATAAGATTGCCTTTATTATTGGTGGCGGAATGCTCGGTCCTTCCGTAGAAGAATTAAATGGAGATGTTAAGCTTGGTATTATTCCAATGCCTGTAATAGAAGAAGGAGACGATCCAAGCTGGATTGGCGGTGAACGCCATACATTAGCTCTTTGGAAGGACTCCAAAGTGAAAGAAGAAGCGAAGAAATTCTTAGAATATATCTCTCAACCAGAAATAGTGAAAGAGATTGCAGAAGGTACGTCTCTTCCTGCTGGCTTAACGAATACGGAATCAAAAAATTACTATTCTGATTATTATGAGAAGTATAAAGATATTGTTGTTGAACCTTATTTCGACCGTGTTTATTTACCAAGTGGTATGTGGGATCCAATGGGAGCAACTGGTCAAGAATTACTAGCAGGTTCCATGACACCGGAAGAAGTTTCGAAAAAGATGTCGGAAGAATATAAGAGATTACTAGAACAAAAATAAATTAATGGTAGACGGGTATGAACGTCCGTCCCGTCTGTCCATTTACTATTCTAGGAGATGGTTACTTTGATAGAAGTAGAGAGAGAAAGGCAGCCAAATACCGACTCTTCTATAAATGTGAAAAGGAAACATAAAAAGAAGAAGGAATCCTCTCTTTGGTGGATGTACCTTCCAGCTCTTGCTGCCATCTGCTTTTTCATTATATATCCTTTTCTTAACGGAATTAAAATTTCTTTTACTAATTGGAACGGATTTTCACAAGTCTATGACTATGTTGGATTCACTCAATATGAGAGAATGCTGAAGGATCCCGATACTTGGTTGATTGTAAAAAATACCCTTTTGTATGGGATAGGTAGCACACTTTTTCAGAATATCATTGGCTTAGGTTATGCACTTTTATTAAACCAGAGCATTCGATTAAAGAATTTCACTAGAACAATTGTATACCTACCAGTTATTATTAGCCCACTTATCATGGGGTATATCTTTTACTTTTTCTTTGCATTCCAAGGTGGGGCACTGAATGATGTACTAGTATTTTTTGGTCTCGACAAAATTAATGCATTAGCAGATCCGAAACTAAATATTTGGATAATTGTTTTTGTTAATACTTTTCAGTTTGTTGGGATTGCGATGATTATCTATTTGGCTGGTTTACAAAGTATCTCAAAAGATTATTATGAAGCAGTACAAATTGATGGGGCATCTAGTTTTCAACAATTTAAAAATATCACGTTACCGATGTTAATGCCGTCTATCACTATTAATATGGTAATTAATATTATTGGTGGCTTGAAATTATTTGATGTCATTATCTCCCTAACAGGTGGAGGACCAGGTTATGCCTCACAATCCATGTCCACATTTATGTATGATTTATATTTCAATCGACAAAATGCAGGATATGCGGCGACACAAGGGGTATTCATGGCCATCATCATTCTAATTCTTAGCTTAGCAGCACTAGTTTACTTCAAACGGAAGGAGATTGAGGCGTAATGGACTATATGAATAAAAAGAAAAAATGGCTTCTATCTGGACTCGCACTTTTTATTGCTGCCTTTCACCTCATCCCTTTCTATATTTTGATTACAACAGCGCTAAAGGCACGGGGAGATTTTAGTTCAAAATGGGTCTTTCCAAAAGAATTTCATTTTGAGAATTTTTTAGAAGCTTGGGAAACGGCAAATATCGGAAATGCCCTTTTAAATACGTCTATTATTACTTTTGTAAGTGCATTGCTTTTGATTATATTTGGTTCATTAGCAGCCTATCCATTAGCAAGACGACAAACGAAATTAAATAAATTTGTGTTTATGTTCTTTATAGGCGTAATGGTAATACCACCTTTAACAGCGTTAGTTCCATTATATAAGTTAGTAGTTGACATAGGTATGATGAATACACTAGAAATTGCCATCTTAAATAATGTAGCTTCCTTTTTACCATTAGCAGTTTTCTTATATTCAGGTTTTATTCGTTCCACGATTCCAAAAGAATTAGAAGAAGCTGCAAAAATTGATGGAGCTAGTACGATTGGAATCTTTTATCGAATTGTATTTCCATTATTGAAGCCTGTTACTGCTTCTATTCTTATTATTGCTTGTGTATATATTTGGAATGATTATCAATTTGCAATCTTCTTCTTACAAGCAGAGGAAGTAAAAACCATTACGGTTGCATTGGCAAGCTTCTTTGGGGAAAATGCCAATCGCATGAATTTAGTAGCTGCAGCAGCAATCATGGCCGTCCTACCAATGGTTGTGTTGTTCTTATTATTGCAAAAGCACTTTGTTAAAGGATTAGCATCTGGTTCTATTAAAGGATAAATAATTAAAAATGGAGGATTACTATGTCTAAAATTACATTTCTTGGTGCAGGTAGTACGGTATTTGCGAAAAACGTTCTAGGTGATTGTATGTTTGTTGAAGCATTACAAGGATTCGAATTTGCCTTATTTGATATTGATGAACAGCGTTTAAGTGATTCAGAACAAATGCTGAAAAATTTAAAGGAAAGTTTAGGAAAGGATATTCGAATTAAAGCATATACAAATCGTAAGGATGCTTTAAGAGGAGCTAAATATGTAATTAATGCAATTCAAGTAGGAGGTTATAAGCCTAGTACGGTAATAGACTTTGAAATTCCGAAAAAGTATGGATTAAGACAAACAATTGCCGATACAGTTGGAATAGGTGGGATCTTCCGAAATCTACGAACAATCCCGGTTATGCTTGATTTTGCTAAAGACATGGAAGAAGTTTGCCCAGATGCTTTGTTTTTAAATTATACAAATCCAATGGCAGTATTAACTGGAGTAATGAATCGTTTTACGAATATAAAAACAGTAGGTCTTTGTCATAGTGTACAAGTATGTACAAAGGATTTATTTGCAGCATTAGGTATGGATCGCACTGGAGTGAAGGAAAAAATTGCAGGAATAAATCACATGGCTTGGCTTCTTGAGGTAAGTAAGGATGGGGTTGATTTATATCCAGAGATAAAAAGAAAAGCACGTGAATTACAAAAAACAAAACATGGAGATATGGTTCGTTTTGAATTAATGGATAAATTCGGATACTACGTAACAGAGTCATCTGAACATAATGCTGAGTACCATCCATATTTCATAAAATCACGTTATCCTGAGTTAATTGACCGTTTTAATATTCCATTAGATGAATATCCACGTCGATGTGAAAAGCAAATCAATGATTGGGTAGCGATGAGAGAGGATTTAGTTCACAATAAATCTTTGAGTCATGTTCGTTCACATGAATATGGTTCACGAATCATCGAAGCAATTGAAACAGATGTACCGTTTAAATTTGGTGGAAATGTCTTAAATACTGGAAGACTTATTAGTAATCTACCAGAGAAAGCATGTGTAGAGGTGCCATGTATCGCAGATCGTAGCGGCATTACGCCAACATATGTAGGGGATCTACCAGAACAGTTAGCTGCCTTAAACCGTACAAATATTAATACACAATTGCTAACGATTGAAGCTGCTATGACTTTGAAGAAAGAATATATTTATCAGGCTGCTATGCTTGATCCACACACTGCAGCAGAGTTATCGATAGACAATATCATTTCATTATGCGATGAGTTAATTGAGGCACATGGAGATTGGCTTCCAGAATTCAAAAGTGAACCGAGCGTTGCTGTAACGAAATAAATAAAGTAAGTTTTATACTTCAAGAAAGGGCTGTTTCAAAAGTAGAATGACTTTTGAGATGGCCCTTTCAATTTTTTTTGGAATATATGGTAATATCATCTATCATAAGATAATACATGTATATGTAGAGTGTGATTACTATTTATTGCTATTTAGAAAAGAAAGGTAGTATATTACCTTTATATTATAAATAAAGCTTTAACTTTCGAATATTAATCGTTATTTTGAAAGGAGTTAAACTGTTTGGTATCTATTTTTACATTAATAGTCGGTATTATCGCGACATGTATAATATTATGGTTATTAGAACTTTATTTTTCTTTTCCTATTATAGTTGATTTACTAGTTTGTTATCTAATTGTATTTTTCCTTATGTATTTTTCCACTTTAATCAATGTACATAAAACAAGAAATATAAATAAATTAGAGAAGTTTTTTAAAAAACATAGAAAACATCCATTTTATCGCTTTTTATATGCTGTTAGTAATAATGACGAGAAAGAAATGATAGAAAGTTATCGTAAAATGATGAAACAGAAGAAATTTCAGCGTTTATATCCACTGGTTACTATTATTTTTTCCCTTTCTTTTCATAAAACAATGGGACTGTATGAGGAAATTGAAAATTTAAAACAGTCATATCTAAAGAAATATTATCGAGCCCTTGTGTTAATTGAGGACAAGCAGTTAATAGAGGCGAGGAGTATTGCTAAAACAATAAAAAGAGATTGGGCAAGAGAAGCTTTATATAGTGAAATCGAGTTAAGAGAAGGTAAGAAAGAAGCTGCAAAAAGACATGCTAAAATAGCTATGAAGCATTCTCGTGGGCTTCGATATTACTTATTAAAAAAAGAATATGAAAGAAAATATTCTCTTTAATAATAACTTTACGTATTTTTAGGAATGAAAATCTCGAGAATCTCGTCTTTATATTTGGTAGAAAAACATGTTGAAGAAGATAAGGTGATAGGGAAAAAAATAGTTCTTCTTTTTTCTTTTACATCTTTTTGTCTAATGGTAAGAGAATCCTTAGATAGATCAATATCAATATTTGAGTCTTGACTGTCTGGTAATAGTGCTTCTACAATATACTCTTTTTCTGATTCGTATATATCAACTCTAAATTCTGATTCATCTAAATAGGAAGTGAGAGGATCTTGATCTTGGTTTTTATACCAATCGTTTAGTAAATCTATCCAGTTATCTTCGCTCATATAAATAAACCTCCTTGATAGTAATGTATAGTATTCCTACCAAGGAGGTTTTGTTCCTATCTCATTCTTAATTTAAAGAAAGTAAAGCTGTTATTGTAAAGCGAAGAACACAGAGCTACTTACCATTGGATCATATTCAAGATTAGCTTTTTCTCCTTTTTTAACTAAACCAGCAATATAACCTTCTTTTTCATTTCCCTTGTACATTTCAAAAGAGAAGTCAGGTTCTGTCGTTCCGACGATATCCCCACTATAAACATCGCCACTCTCGCTGACAAACTTAAAGTACATAATACCATCAATAGTAAAAGGATGATCTTCTGTTTCTGAGTCAACAACTTTTACCTTTGCTTTTACTAATACCCATTCGTATCCTTCTGGAGCATCTTCATTGAACTCATTCATTTTCTTTAATTGACTTTGTGCTTCATTTCCTCGAACAACATTTTCTACTGATAAATCAATAGTAGTATCGTAATTATTAAAATCATCATCTACAGTTGTTGTATTGATTGTTGCCACTTCATTTAGTTTGATTGGATTAGATCTTGTACCTACTTTTGTTTCTTTCTTGCTTTCATCTGTAGTTTGCTCTGTTTTCTCCGATTTGTTTTTTGTCGTTACTTTATCATCGTCATCACCAAATGCCATGACCAGAATGATGATAAGAACGATTAGAATGATTATCCCTAAACACCCAAATTTAAATAGTTTGTTCATTATTAAACCACCTTAAATAAAATAATGATTTTTATCAGTAAGATTATAAATACCAAAATGTGTAAAAAGGTAACAAAGCAGAATAAACAAATGATCAAATGAATGGAGATTATTCCACTCATTTGATCACACAATCCGTTACATAAATTATTGTTTTTTTATACAAATAATAATTTACATATCGTGATGACTTTTGCTCTTTTGCCCTGTATGATTATGGTTTTTAACCTTTTTGCTACCACTTAACGGTTCAGGTTGTCCAGATTGTTTTGGAGCATTTTTACGCATATCTTTTCCATCATTTTTATTCATTGATTATCTCTCCTTTTTATTTAATCTTTTGAGAGTATAGAAAGTGCTTACCTTTTTAGCATGCTTTGTTTTACTCTCTTTATACCGAATATTTTTTAGTACGGATGTACAACTTAAAAAATGCAAGAATTAATTATAAATAGTAGGAGGTTTTTAAATGCCTTATCATAGTAATAAACAAGAAGCGTTTCAGGATGCACAGAGAAATATGCAGGAAACGCAAAATTTGTATCAAGATATTGTGAAAGACTCTGCTAGTTATGGTCATCAATTGAAACATTTACAACAAGAAATAAACGAGACATATCAACAGATTGAAAATGCATTAGAGGTTGCTTCAGAGCATCAAAGAGAACAACTAGAGAATTTTCAACGTGACTTAAGATCAATTGTAGATGAGGTAAATGGAATGTAATGTCAAATAACCGCCAGTAAATGGCGGTTATTTATTTGCATATATAATAGATGTGAATCGGATTTTAAACTAAATATATTTATAAACTAAATATATTTAGTTTTGTGAGCATAAGTAAATCTTATCGCATTTGATAACTTTCTTGTTATTTACTTATCAATAGCTCTGTATTAAAATAATGATAGTAAATAGATAATAGAATGATCAAAATATTCGACTATTTTTCTATTTTTGGTATATGATTACAATGAGGGGGTAATACATATGGCAAAAGATATTTATAATGCGCGCAAATCATTTGAAGTAGATGGGAAGCGTTATCATTACTATCAATTAGCTGCTTTAGAAAATGCTGGAATCGGGAAGGTTTCAAAACTACCGTATTCTATTAAAGTTTTACTAGAATCCGTTTTACGTCAAATGGATGATTTCGTTATTAAACAAGAACATGTTGAAAACTTAGCAAAATGGGGAACAGACGAAGTGAAAGAGGTAGATGTACCTTTTAAACCTTCTAGAGTAATTTTACAAGACTTCACTGGCGTTCCAGCTGTTGTGGATCTTGCTTCATTAAGAAAGGCAATGGCAGATTTAGGTGGAGATCCAAACAAAATTAATCCAGAAAAACCAGTTGATCTCGTTATCGACCATAGTGTTCAAGTTGATAAATATGGTACTCCTGATGCTTTAAAAGCAAACATGGATTTAGAGTTTGAAAGAAACGCAGAAAGATATCAATTTTTAAGCTGGGCTCAAAAATCATTCGATAATTACCGTGCGGTTCCACCTGCAACTGGTATTGTACACCAAGTTAACTTAGAGTATTTAGCTAATGTCGTTCACGTTAACGAAACAGCTGATGGGGAGTATGAAACATTTCCAGATACTTTAGTTGGTACTGATTCCCATACAACAATGATCAATGGTATTGGTGTTTTAGGATGGGGTGTTGGTGGAATTGAAGCAGAAGCCGGCATGTTAGGACAACCTTCTTATTTCCCAGTTCCGGAAGTAGTAGGAGTAAAATTAGTTGGAGATATGCCAAATGGATCCACTGCAACTGATTTAGCATTAAAAGTAACTCAAGTACTTCGTGCTAAAGGTGTTGTTGGTAAATTTGTAGAATTCTACGGTCCAGGTGTACCACAACTTCCACTTGCTGACCGTGCAACAATAGCTAACATGGCACCTGAATATGGTGCAACATGTGGATTCTTCCCAGTTGATGGTGAATCTTTATCTTATATGCGTCTAACAGGACGTTCAGAAGAACAAATCAAAGTAGTAGAAACATACTGTAAGGAAAATGGTTTATTCTTCGATCCTTCATTAGAACCAATCTATACAGATGTTGTAGAAATTAACCTTTCGGAAATTGAACCAAATCTTTCTGGACCTAAACGTCCTCAAGATTTAATTCCATTATCCAAAATGAAGGAATCATTTGTATCATCTGTAACAGCAAAAGAAGGAAACCAAGGATTTGGCTTAAAAGATAATGAGTTTGATAAAGAAGTAGTAATAGATTTTGCTAATGGCGATTCTACTACTATGAAAACTGGATCTGTTGCTATCGCTGCTATTACAAGTTGTACAAATACATCTAATCCATACGTATTAGTTGGTGCAGGTCTAGTAGCGAAAAAAGCTGTTGAAAAAGGAATGGAAGTTCCGAAATTTGTCAAAACATCTTTAGCTCCTGGTTCAAAAGTTGTTACAGGATATTTAAGAGATTCTGGACTTCTTCCATACTTAGAGCAAATTGGTTTTAACCTTGTTGGATATGGATGTACAACATGTATTGGTAACTCTGGACCATTACGTGAAGAAATTGAAAAAGCAGTAGCTGATTCTGACTTGTTAGTAACAAGTGTTCTTTCAGGAAATCGTAACTTTGAAGGTCGTATCCATCCATTAGTGAAAGCAAACTATTTAGCTTCACCACCATTAGTAGTTGCTTATGCCCTTGCTGGTACAGTTGATATCGACTTACAAAACGAACCAATAGGAAAAGATAAAGATGGTAATGATGTTTACTTTAAAGACATTTGGCCATCTACAGAAGAAGTGAATGAAGTAGTTCATCGTACAGTAACTCCTGAATTATTCAATAAAGAATATGAAAGAGTATTTGATGATAATGAGAGATGGAATGAAATCCAAACAAATAGTGATTCATTATATACATTTGATGATTCATCTACTTATATTCAAAACCCTCCGTTCTTTGAAGGTTTAAAACCAGATCCTGAAAAAGTTTTACCTTTAAAAGGTTTGAGAATTGTTGGTAAGTTTGGCGATTCCGTAACAACTGACCATATTTCTCCAGCAGGAGCAATTGGAGTTAATACACCAGCTGGGAAGTATTTAAAAGATAATGGTGTAGAACCACGTGATTTCAACTCTTATGGTTCTAGACGTGGTAATCACGAAGTAATGATGAGAGGTACTTTTGCAAACATCCGTATTCGTAACCAAATTGCACCGGGAACAGAAGGTGGATTTACTACTTACTGGCCAACAGGTGAAGTTACTTCTATTTACGATGCATGTATGAAGTATAAAGATGAAGGAACTGGTTTAATGGTTATTGCAGGTAAAGACTACGGAATGGGATCTTCCCGTGACTGGGCTGCAAAAGGTACAAATCTACTTGGTATTAAAACAGTTATTGCAGAAAGCTTTGAAAGAATTCATCGCTCTAACTTAGTGTTAATGGGAGTTCTTCCATTGCAATTTAAAGATGGCGAAAATGCAGAAAGCCTAGGCTTAACTGGTAAAGAAACATTTAATGTTTATGTAGATGAAACAGTAAAACCACGTGACTATGTGGAAGTAACTGCAACAGACGAAGATGGTAAGAAAACTACTTTTGAAGCGTTAGTTCGTTTCGACTCAGAGGTAGAAATAGACTACTATCGTCATGGCGGTATTCTTCCTATGGTATTACGTGATAAATTAAAAAATTAATAGTTTAAGAGAATGAGTCTGACCTCAGTTATATTGTCCATTAATAGTGATGGAATAATGATAGCTGAGGTCAGAATTTTTTGTGATGACTTTTAATAAGTTAAAAATGGAAATATTATTTTACAATAATTAAGGATAAGTTGCAGGTATAAACGATTAATTAGTAATTCTTGTTTATATTTGCTATTATATTTATGTACGTAATATGAAATAGGAGTGATAAAATTGGCATTAACTTTCGGAAAACTAGTAGAAGAAGCAAGACAAAACGTTCAAGGGATCTCTTCTCCTGAGGCAAAAAAGAAAATTGAAGAAAATCCAAATACTTACATAATTGATGTACAAGATGCAAAGGATGCAGGCGCATGTGGACTAATTCCAAGTTCCGTTAATATTTCTTTAGGAATGTTACCAATCCGTGCAGACTTAGAATTACCTGAGGAATTAAGAGATCCAGAATTAGCTGACAGAAATCGTCCTGTTATTGTAACATGCGGCCTTGGTGGTCAAGCTTGTCTTGGAGCATACCTACTTAAGCAAATGGGATTCACAAATGTTGCGTTTATTGAAGGCGGAACTACAGCTTGGAAACAA
>DATMFU010000412.1:0-2975 GCA_035556015.1 Niallia sp.
TAATATATGGACATCTTTTTTGACCAATCTTAGCCAGAATGGTGATATTATCATTTTCCCTTGTGTAAATCCATTAAAACAAGTAGGCATACATTTTTGTTCTACTAAACTGTTTCATTTCCATTTATATTAGTGACTATAAATAATAAAGCTCCTTCTCGTTAGAAAAAGAGCCTTATTCAAACACCACTTACTTTTATGATTATCATTATGCAGTTGTGCAAAAATGGGATAATACGTTCACGAACCTTGAATGCTAATTTATTAATTTTTTATTTTGCCTGATGAAAAAGATTAATATCATACTTTTCCTTTAAAACTTCGTAAATTTCATGGCGATTTTCCCAAGTCTTGGTATTGTTGATTAAATCTTTACTTTTATCGATTATTTCACAGCGTAATTCATGATATTCTTTCTCTGCTTTATCTCTTTTTTGTTTAATTATGTTTACAAACCCTAATGCTCCAATAACTAGTAACAAGGCATATAAATTTGATAGTTCTCCAATAAAAACAGAAAACATCGAAGAAAATGAATGGGAGTATGGAACTAGAATTTGCTTGTATAAATAATACAGATAAAAAGTTGTTAAGATAAATGTCAACCATAGTAGAAAGATATGCTTGTTTTTTAATGCATCAAATTTCCTTTTCTTATCGATTAACTTCAATAGGACATTCTTTAACGTTCCATCTATAAAATAGTTTTCAGGAAAGATTGAATCTGCCACTTTACTTCTCCCCCTTTTTTAAAAAATATATGTATAATTGGGACAAGTTAGAATACAAATTCATTATTCCACTACTATTTTTAAAATTTGTCCTGCTTGAATTTCTTCCGAAGTTAAGTTGTTCCATTCTTTTATTTTTTCCATCCCGTCTCCTGCAGGATAATATTTCATCGCGATAGTATAAAGGGTCTCTCCCTTTATTACTTGATGATATATGGTATTCTGGTTGCTGTCATTATTCTCAGTCTGTGTATCTGTATTATCTTCCACATTTTCATTCATTACAGCTTGTTGATTGTGTTCCGAATTGTTTTCTGTTGAGGCTGTGTTATTTATGTCGTTATTCGTTACTGGTAAATCTTCCGTTTCCTTTTGGTCATTTTCTTCATTACTTTGATCTACTTCATCTTTAACTTTAGACTTATTAACATCATCTGTAGTTTCTTTCTCAATACTTACTTTTTCAAAAATACTATTAGAATTTTCTGTAGGAAGGATTGTTGGCAATCCATTATTCTTTAGCAAACTATTAAGTACTAGCAATAATATTGGCAGTAAAATAAAACAATACGGTAGAAAAGATATAAGAGGCGTCTTTACTTTTCTTTTCTTCCCTTGTCGCATACTACTTCTAGATGGTAACGATGACGATGTTGGTTGTTCTAGTTGTTGTTCTGTTTCTTCTGTTGAATTCTTTTTTGTTTCTAATGAAACTTTTGATATTTTTTGTTTATGCAATTCCGCTTTAACTCTATAAGGATCTTCTTTTTTCATTACAAACCTACCTTATCTATTCTTCTTTTTTAGTCAGTTTTTGTATGTTCAAATAGTTGATATCGAAGAATGCAGCCGAGTATAAAGTCGACAAGAAAATGCATAATTACAGTAACCCATAAATTTCCTGTCAATTCAAATAAAATACTAATAACAATACTTACTGACACTAAATTAATAAATAAGAATGGATTAAACAAGTAGCGATAGTGTAGTGTTGCAAATATAAGACATGCAATCACTATTCCCAAATTTGTTTGAATAATCCCTCTAAATAAAATTTCTTCTACAAATGCTACTATTAATGCTATGAGTGCAATATGTAAAGGATGTCTGTTTTGGAAGATCTTTTTATTCACTCCTCCATCATCGTTATATTGGGTAGGTAATTTTTTCATAAACCAAATATCCAATAAAACTACTAGTAAACCCGCAATTGCCCCAATGCCAAAATCTATTGGATTTACTTTAAATAAATCATATATGGATGGCCTCATTTTAAAAATAACAATATATAGCCCACATGCAATTATAAGTAAAAGTAATTGAGTTGCATATAAATTTTTTAATAATTCCTTTTCCGAAAGGCCACTGATTAATTTTTTGTAGTTCTCCCTATTCATTCTTCTACCTACTTTATATTTAGAATTAAAGCTAGTTGTTCTTTCCATTCGAATAGAGGTTGCAGAGGAGTGATTGATTCATTTATGTCCATAAAAAATGAAATATCAAATCCACAACGGTCACAACACATCACATTTTGAGAGTGAGGTACTTCTCCAAAATAGCTTGCAATATATTTTCTTCTACATTCCTTTGAATGAATCCAGTATAATAATTCTTGGATTTTTTGTGTTTTTTCTTGGATTCTTGTCATTCTAAAATCTTTATATTTTTCAAGTGAATTTGTTATTTCATCCATCGTTTTATTTTCAGGTTTTATAAAAGCTTTCAATACTCTCCACTGTGTTTCAGTAAAATACTGCTCCATGTATTTCTCTTCTTGATTATTCCATTGACTATAATCGTCATATTTCCTTAAGGAACTGCTCCATTGATCTACTTGTAAATCACTTGCTAGTTCTCCCTCAACAAGCTGATATGCTATCTTTTCATCACCAGGTGCATATAATAATATGCAAATACTTTGGTTACCATCTCGTCCAGCTCTCCCAATTTCCTGAATAAATGCTTCCATTTTTGTTGGCATATGATAGTGAATAATAAATCGTATATCTTCTTTATTAATTCCCATTCCAAAGGCACTCGTAGCACATATTACATCTAATTGTCCTGCTTGATATTGTTGTTGTACCAAAATCCTATCCTCTTGTGCCATTCCACCATGATAAGACATAATCCTTTTGTTAGAATGCTTCTTTAGATAGGTTGCTATTTGCTCGAGCATTTTTTTACTTGAAAAATATACGATACCTTGTCCTTTTATTTCCTGTACATATTTTAATAATT
>DATMFU010000413.1:0-17710 GCA_035556015.1 Niallia sp.
CCTTTAAAGCCATCTCTGTCCTTGCCCATTTGGAAACAATAGCTGGTTCCCCCCGTTGCAGAAATGGTCCACTCATTACGGCTATTACAATGTCTGCTCCAGATTTTTCTTTTGCTTGTTGGACATGATATAAATGTCCATTATGAAAGGGATTATATTCAACGACAATTCCAACTGCTTTCATTTGTATCTCCTTTATTAACTTACTTTTCGGATCTTAATCTTTCATGATATTAGTAAAAGTCTATCCTAATTTATTTAATTAAAAAAGTATAAATCCATTTAATAATACCAATTATTAAATATAGTTGCATTTCCGGTAAAAATGGGTAGAATAGAAAAGAATTGATATAGATTTAAAAGACTTAGTGGATATGATGAACTGTAAAGAAAAAATATTGACAAATAATTATATGAAAGCTATAATTACCTTTGTTGCCTTGGGGTGATATATATGAAATGGACGTTAAGCCAGTTACAAAAATATCGAAGTAAGGGTATGCCAATAGATGAGACAGTAAATATGGATGAGATAAGAAAGATAGATCCTTCCATACGTCGTGTATCGCCTATTCATATTATGGGGCGTACAGATATTGATTCAACGAAAGTGACTTTTCACTTGAAAATTAAAGGATCATTAGTGTTACCTTGCTCTCGTACTTTAGTTGACGTGGATTATCCAATTAATGTTGAAACAACAGAAACCTTCCTTTTAAAAGTTTCAGAATATGAAACGGAAGAAGAGGAAGTTCATCAAGTAAAAGGAGATGTAATTGACCTAGAGCCGGTTATATCTGAGATACTTTTACTTGAAGTACCTATGCAAGTGTTCTGTGAAGATATTACAGAAGAAGGAGCTCCTCAATCTGGAAATGATTGGGAAGTGATTCAAGAAGAGGATCAACAGAAGAAAGTGGATCCTCGTCTAGCTGGACTTGCAAAGTTTTTTGATAATGAGTAATAAATGTCCAAAGTAATTTGGGCAGAAAAAGAAATATTTGAGATAGGATGAATCCTCTCATTACTTTCTTATATACTCTTTAAGGAGGTGGGAAGAATGGCTGTACCTTTTAGAAGAACATCTAAAACTGCGAAGAGAAAACGTCGTACGCACTTTAAATTACAAGTACCTGGTATGGTAGAATGCCCAAACTGTGGTGAAATGAAACTTGCTCACCGCGTTTGTAACGCTTGCGGAACATACAAAGGTAAAGAAGTTGTTAGCAACTAATTATCTTTTTTGTTAAAAAAAACACAAGGACATTATTGTTCTTGTGTTTTTTTTATTTTCATCAAGATAGTATCTTGTAGAAAATAATAGTTTTAATAAAGAGAATCCTTTTGTGATTGAAAGAATAAGTATATATACGAAGAAAAATTAATAAACATGTAGAGATAGGAAAAAGCAAAAAAGGTTGTACTGATTTAAAATGATTACGAGATAAATTAGTATTACCTCTTCATGAAGTCGTATTTGGCACTTTTTCCTTTTTTTAAAAGGAATTATCAGTCTATCTTTTCTAGTAGATGCATATGTATGAATTAAAAACACTAGGAGGAATTTTCTGATGACAACAACAAGACAGGATGCTTGGTCTAAGGATGAAGATGTTTTGCTTGCTGAAATTGTACTACGCCATATACGAGAAGGCGGTACACAACTACAAGCCTTTGAAGAAGTGGGGAAATTATTAACTAGAACGAGTGCTGCATGTGGATTTCGCTGGAATTCATACGTGCGAAAACAATATAAATCAGGGATTGAGCTTGCAAAAAAACAAAGAAAACAGCTAAAAAAATCATTTATAGTAGAAGATCTGCCAGTTGTGAATGTAAATGAGGTTGCTTCGAGTGAGACAATAATCCAACAAGACTTTAGTGAAATCCTCTCTTATTTACAAGACTTATATGATAAAGCTATAAATTGGGAAAAAGGTAATGTAAATGCAACAGCTGTAAAAGAGAAAACATCAGAATTAGAAGAAGAACTATTTCAGTTAAGAAAAGCAAATGAAGATTTACGAAAAGAGTTAGATACGATGGAGGATGCATATAAAGCCTTGGTTGAATTAATGGAAAAGGCAAGAAAAATGGTAGTCCTTAAAGAGGAAGATAAACAACACAAGGTATAAAAATGTATAGAATCAGACTGATTACTAGATCGTACGTTTCCCTTTTGGTGAGAATTTCCTCTAACTGGAAATCCTAATCTATTCAATCAGTCTGATTTTTTTATTCTGTATTATTTAAACAGGTAAAAGATGAATTTGTTTCTTCTTACGCTATTCCCTCTATGTTAGTTTATCAGATATTCATTCCCCTTTTTATTCCTTATTTTAACTTTATACAGTCCCTTACAGGAAGAAATCTTTTTTATTATCTTTATTTTTTATACTAACTAATGGCAGAGAAAATGTTAAGATAGAAGTAAACTGTTAACGATTAAAGGAGCTACAAATGAACATTGGAATTATTGGAGCAGGTGCAATTGGATTAGTAAGTGCGTATTATTTAAATAAGAATCACCATGTTACTTTATACGTTCGTTCGGAAAATCAGCTACAAGCAATTCTTGAAAATGGTATTCATTACATATATAAGCAGGAATTAAAGGGTGAAAAGGTTACCGTCAAATTGTTTAATGAGTGGAAAGGAGAAGAGGATTTAACGGTAATTGCAGTAAAGCAATATCAGCTTGTTGCTGTTTTAGAAAAGATAGAAGAACAGACAAATAAGATAGGAACTACTCTTTTTCTGCAAAATGGGATGAGTCATATACATATGTTGAAAGAATCCAGTCTTCGTGATATTTTAATTGGAATTGTAGAGCATGGGGCTATTAAGGAGAACGAACATACTGTCATCCATAGTGGAATTGGTTCGATTAAACTTGCAGTATTAAAGGGATCCTGTAAAGATACCCTTACGCAACTTACTGATAAGCAATTATCTTCCTTTCAAATGTTTCATGAGCCGAATTACTTTACCATTATGCAAAAAAAGTTATTTGTGAACAGCATTATTAATACGTTAACAAGTATTTTGAAAGTAAGAAATGGTCAATTAGTGGAGAATGAACATTATATTTCATTAATGAATTTATTTATGGAGGAAATCTTTCAAGTGTTAGCTTTGAATGACGAAGAGAAAGTAGTATATAAACAGTATTGTATACAGCTAATTCATCAAACGAAGCGTAATAAATCTTCAATGTTAAGAGACTTAGAGGAATTTCGAAAAACAGAGATAGATGCAATCCTAGGTTATATAATAGATGAAGCAGAGAAAAAGAAAGTAGCAATACCAATTACTACTTCTTACTACTATATGATAAAAGGACAAGAGCAAATGATGGTAAGGAGTGAACATATATAATGATGAACTTTACCTCGCATCTAATTAGTTTACTTGTTGTATTTCCTATATTTACATTGTTTATTGTGTTTGTAATCAGTAAAATAGTGACTAAAAAACAGAGGTATTCTGTCCATTTGGCATTAGATACGAGCACATTCTTTTTTCTTTTATCTGTTCACTTTTTGGCAAAAGAAATGTGGAATGTCTCATTACTTCCAGTTATTATTGTGCTTTTAGTAATTATTGGAATTGTATTTTCTTATATTCATTATAGAATAAAAGAAGAAATTGTTTTTGGTAAAATAATAAAAGGAATATGGCGATTATCTTTTTTATTATTTTTCATTCTTTATCTTTTTTTAATGGTATATGGACTAATCTCTTCTGTACTAGAGTCGGTAGGAGTGAAATAAAGATTTGCAAGCAATCTCTTTTCCTTTTATCATAATAGAATGCTATACTTTCTAGGAAGATATCATAAAAAAATAATACAAAGCCTAATAAAGGCAACAATACATAGTAGTAAAACTTGTCTAGAAGAAAGGGAGTACATAAATGGAGATGATAAATCTCTCTTTGCCTGTGGCAAATAAGTTTGTAACGGATTATTTATTACAGAGCAGTAACATTCAGAAATTTTTCCACTATTCATATCTTGATAACGCTAGTTATGAAGAAAGAGTGGAAGAATTAACAACAAGAAAATTTATGAGAAATGATGTTGCAGATTATATTGAAAACTATATGAAAAAGTTTCCACAGAGTTCGAAAGTAACGGACTCCATTGAAAAATTACGACAGGATAACAGTGTAGTTGTAATTGGTGGGCAACAGGCTGGCATTTTAACTGGTCCTTTATATTCTATTCATAAAGTAATTAGTATTATTATGCTTGCCAATCAAAAAGAAAAAGAATTAGGTATTCCTGTCGTTCCTGTTTTTTGGGTAGCAGGTGAAGACCATGATTATTTAGAAATTAATCATATATACTCACCAGGAAAAGAGAAAATGGCTAAAGTTGTTTATCCAGAACGAGTTCTAGATAAAAGAATGGCTTCCGATACTCCTTTAGATAAAGAGGTCTGTAGTGAGTGGATAGAAAAAATAGTGAAAAGTTATGGAGAAACAGATCATTCAAAACCGTTATTAGATCTACTTCATAAAGCAACCAATCAATCTGAAACGATTGTTGATTTCTTTAGTTATTTAACCATGAGTTTATTTAAAAATTATGGTCTTTTGTTAGTAGACTCTGGAGATAAAGAAATAAGAAAATTGGAAAAGGAAATTTTTCTTCTGCAACTTGATAACCATGAAGGCATTGCTAATGCAGTGTCTGCTCAGCAAAAAATAGTAACCGAGCATGGTTATTCTCTTGTTATCGAGATGAGTGAAAATCCTGCCAACATTTTTTATTATGATGAAAAAGAGAAAGAAAGAATACTATTGCAATACGATAAAGAAAGTGAACGATTTGTAGGTAAGGATCAAACCGTTTCTTTTACACTGTCTGAATTAAAGGAAATGGCGAGTGAATTTCCACATAAATTAAGTAATAATGTAGTAACAAGGCCAATTACACAAGATTTATTGTTTCCAACACTTGCTTTCATCGGAGGTCCAGGAGAGATTGCTTATTGGGCAGAGTTAAAACAGGCTTTTGAATATTTAGGTATTAAAATGCCTCCAATTATGCCTCGATTGAATATTACGTTGCTAGAAAGAAGTGTAGAAGCGGATATAGAAGAGTTACAGTTAACTTTAAAAGATGTCCTTCTAAAAGGTACTGCAGATAAATGTGCAGAATTTCTTCAATCTGTATCTAATAAAAGAATTGAAGAAATGTTAGAAGAAATGACGGCAAGTATTAAGGATAAATATGATCAATTAGAGGAAGAAATGAAAGAAGAATATAAAGGATTGCTTCCATTACTTGCAAAAAATGAAGACTTTTTACTCAGTCAAGTTAATTTTTTGAAAAATAAAGTAGATAATACGTTAAAGGAAAAGCATGAAGTAATTGTAAATAAATTTAATCGCATTGAAAGAAATGTTAAGCCTGAAGGTTCTCCGCAAGAAAGAATATGGAATATTACTTATTTCTTAAATAAGTATGGTATCCACTTCTTAGAAGATGTAATGAAATTACCAATGACCTTTGATGGGACTCATAAAGTAATTAAATTATAGAGATGAAAAGGAAAGGTGAGCTAAATGCGCCTTTCCTTTTTTTTATGTTTTTTTACAGAAACTACTTAAGTACTTCATATACAAAAGTTATTATTCATTGCAGGAAATAATAAAAATAGATAGAATTTTAATTAGTAGTGGAGGAAAGTGGGGGATTGTGGTACATTGAGGGTAGAAGGTGGGGAATGCGGGTATGTTTATGGGAGAGTATCATCATAATGTCGATACGAAGGGACGTATCATCGTGCCTGCTAAATTTCGAGACAGTTTAGGTGAAACTTTTATTCTCACCCGTGGATTGGACCGCTGCCTTTTTGGTTACCCGTTAAGTGAATGGGCCATAATAGAAGAAAAGCTTAAACAACTTCCGTTAACAAAGAAAGATGCTAGAGCTTTTACCCGTTTTTTCTTTTCAGGTGCTACTGAATGTGAAATAGACAAACAAGGACGTATTAATATTGCAACTCCCCTTTTTCAATATGCACAACTTGAGAAAGAATGTGTCATATTAGGTGTTTCTAATCGTATTGAAATTTGGGATAAAACAGAGTGGCAAAATTATTTTTCTGAATCTGAGGATTCTTTTGCAGAAATTGCAGAGAATATGATTGGATTTGATATCTAAGTTTTGCCTACATAGACATACTATAAAGAAAATTAATTGACAGGTGGACAACATGTTTAATCATACAACCGTTTTATTAAATGAAGCAGTCGATGCACTAAATATTAAACCAAATGGGATTTATGTAGATTGCACACTAGGTGGAGCTGGACATAGTGAATTAATTCTTTCTAAGCTTTCAAGTGGTGGAAGATTGATTGCTTTCGATCAAGATGATATTGCTATTAAAAATGCAGAAGAAAAACTAGCTCCGTATAAAGAAAAATTAACGATTATTAAAAGTAATTTTAAGTACTTAAAAGAAGAACTACTAAACATTGGGATTACTCATGTGGATGGTGTTCTTTATGACCTTGGGGTATCTTCTCCACAATTAGACACTCCAGAACGTGGTTTTAGTTATCACCATGATGCACCTTTAGATATGCGTATGGATAATGAAGCAGACGTTACAGCATATGACGTAGTAAATACATGGTCATTTGAAGATTTGGTAAGAATTTTCTTTCGTTATGGTGAAGAAAAGTTTTCTAAGCAAATTGCAAGAAAAATAGAGGCTGCAAGGGAACAAAAGCCAATAGAAACAACTGCTGAACTAGTTGAGTTGATTAAAGAAGGAATACCAGCCCCAGCTAGAAGAAAAGGTGGACATCCTGCTAAAAGAATTTTTCAGGCGATTAGAATAGCAGTCAATGATGAATTAGGAGTATTTGAAGATTCATTGGAGCAAGCCATTTCTATCTTAAATCCTGGCGGAAGAGTTAGTGTTATTACTTTTCATTCTCTTGAAGATCGAATTTGTAAATCTACTTTTAAAAAGGCAAGTGATTTACCACCATTACCACCAGGATTGCCTGTAATACCAGATGAATTTAAGCCAGAAATGAAATTAATTACAAGAAAGCCTATTATTCCATCTGAACAAGAGTTAGAAGAAAATAATCGTGCGCGATCAGCCAAATTAAGGGTAGTTGAAAAAATTTAATGATAGATTCAGGAGGTAGTTCAATGAGCAACTTAGCGAGAAAATTCCAACAGGAGAATACTCAGCAACTAGAAGATAAAAATTCGATTAAGAAGGTTACGAAACAGGTAAAATCATTATTATCTCCTGGAGAGAAAATTCTTGGTATCACATGTGCTGCATTAATATGTTTTGGTGGAGTATCCATCATTAACAATCAAGCTAAAATATACCAAGTGAATAAAGAGATTCAAACGGCCCAAGCTTCTATAGAAGTGAAGGAGAAGTCGAACAAGGAATTAGATACACAAGTTAAAAGTTTAAGTAGTATTGAGCGATTAAGAGAAGTAGCAGATAAATTAGGATTAGACTTTAGTAAAGACAACGTAAAGGTTGTGCAATAAGAAATGATTCGAAAACAGCCTAATATTAATTTTGGAGCAGCCATCCTTTTTGCATTTTTTTGTCTGCTCTTTTTTGCATTAGTAGTTCGTTTTGTCTATATTCAAGCAACTGGTGAAGTATCTGGTGTGGTTTTGGCTGCTCAAGCAGAAAAAAAATATAGTGCAACTCAAACGCTAGAGGCATCTAGAGGGAGTATTTTAGATCGAAATGGTGATGTGATTGCTGAAGACTCTGTTTCTTATAAATTAGTAGCAGTAACAGATCCAGAATTGAGTAAAAATGATCCAGATAATCCAATTCATGTGAAAGATCCGGAAAAAACAGCAAGAGAATTAGCTAAATATATTGATTTAGAAGAGTCAGATATTTATAGAATATTAACGAAGGATGGAGTAAAACAAGTAGAGTTCGGCACAGCAGGAAAAGATCTTTCTTATGAAACAAAAGAAAAAATTGAAGCGCTGAAACTACCTGGAATCCTTATTACGGAAGGGGAAAAACGATTCTATCCAAACGGAGTATTCGCCTCACATGTTATCGGATATGTTCAAGAAACAGAAGAAGAAAAAACAGGTAAATTCAAAGAAACAGGAAAACTCGGAATTGAAGAAAGCTTGAATTCTATTTTGACAGGTACAAATGGAAATATGGAGTATAGCAGAGATTTTTGGGGCTATATTTTGCCAAATAGTGATAAAAAAGTAACGGCTGCAAAAAATGGAATGAATGTTAGTCTAACATTAGATAAAAAAATTCAATCCGTTCTTGAAGACACGATGAGTAAAGTCGTGGAAGAATACAACCCTAAAAAAATAATTGCTATTGTGGCTAATCCTAAAACAGGAGAAATCTTGGCTATGAGCCAAAGACCATCTTTTAATCCTACAACTCTGGAAGGAATAGGGGATACTTGGCACAACGAAGCAATTGAAACTTCCTATGAACCTGGATCGACAATGAAAATCTTCACCTTGGCAGCAGCTGTGGAAGAGGGAGCATTTAATGCTAATGATGAATATCAGTCAGGCCGATATGAGGGGATAGGAGACCACAATTACGGAGTAGGATGGGGTAAAATTTCTTACTTAGAAGGAGTACAACGTTCTTCTAACGTAGCATTTGCAAAAATTGCAAAAGAAAAATTAGGCTTCGATAAGTTAAGAGATTATTTAACAAAATTTGGATTGGATCAGAAAACTGGTATTGATTTACCTAATGAGGCAAGTAGCCAAATTGTGTACGATTGGCCAATTGAGAAAATCACCACCGCATTTGGACAAGGTACCGCAATTACACCTATTCAACAAATTCAAGCAATGACTGCCATTGCAAATGACGGGAAAATGGTGAAACCATATATTATTAAAGAAATTACTGACCCTAATACAGGTAAAGTGGTGAAGAAAGCAAAAACGGAAGTCACAGGTACTCCTATTTCAGCGAAAACGGCTAGTGAAGTACGTGATATTCTGGAAACTGTAGTAACTAGTAAAAAAGGAACTGGGTATAAAAAATATAATATTGATGGTTATGATGTAGCTGGTAAGACTGGAACAGCACAAATTCCGAAGAGTGGAGGCGGCTATCTAACTGGTCGTAATAATTATATTTTCTCTTTCCTTGGCATGGCGCCAAAAGATGACCCTGAATTGATCATGTATGTGGCTGTACAGCAACCTAATATAAAGGAAACGGAGACAGGTTCTGAGCCAGTATCTGAAATCTTTACTACTGTAATGAAAAGTAGTTTGCAGTATATGGATATAGCGCCGACAAAAAAAGTTACTACAAAATCAATAAAAATTCCTAACTTAACAGGTATTACAGTAGGTGAGGCAAAAAAATTAGTGGAAGCAAAAGGTCTAACTGCTGTCATAGTAGGAAAAGGGAAAACGATAGAAGCACAACTTCCAGCTAAAGGAGAAACCTTCTTAGAAGGAGAGAAAATTATCCTTAAAGCGAACGGACAAGAGACAGTGCCGAATATGAAGGGTTGGTCGTTAAGAGATGTTATTAAAGTTGCTGATATCAACTCCTTAAAGCTTGAAGTATCAGGGAGCGGTTATGTAAGTTCACAAAGCATAAAGGCTAACTCAACGGTCAAAGAGAACGCTAAGTTAACAATTAAATTAAAAGAACCAAAATAATAGAAGCTTTCCTGCAATATGTATGCGGGGAAGCTTTTTTCTATTTGCGAGAAAGTAGCGATTTTATTATAGTAAAAAAAAGGAGGGAATGTATGTGCATAAATATCGAAACACACCTATAGAAATGTGCATATTAGCTATATTAAATAATAGAATGGATGTACCAGAAGAATTCAAATCACAATTAAATAATATTTGTAAAGGTTGGGAGGGAGAGAAGAGATTCGATACGTATTTGGAAAAAATGCTAGACAAATATATTATGCTGAATGATTTATTATTACAAATGAACAACACAACTTTTCAGATTGACTCTTTGTTGATTAGTGGTGACGCTATTTTTCTTTTTGAGATAAAGAATTATGAAGGCGATTTTTATTATGAAAAGGAAAGTTTCTTTACGAAAAACCAACAAGAAATAAGCAATCCAGTAACACAACTAAGAAGGACAGAATCATTGTTGCGTCAATTACTTTCTACTATTGGATACCGAAATATCCCTGTCGTTTCTCATGTTGTATTTGTTAACCCCGAATTTACCCTCTATCAAGCACCTATTAATCTACCCATTATTTATCCGAACCAGTTGAATCGCTATTTTAATCAAAGAGAACAAAATGCTAAAAGTATAGGGAAAAGAGAAATAATCTTAGCTGAAAAATTAAAATCTCTCCATATAAAGGATAATCCATATAGTATGGTATTTGATTATCGCAAAGAGGAGTTAAGAAAAGGGATTGTCTGTAAAAAATGTAGTGGCTTTGATATGAATACAAAATCCTCTAAAGTAATTTGCAATAATTGCCACTATGAAGAAGAATTTACTCAAGCCGTAATACGAACTGTAGAAGAGTTTCAATTACTTTTTCCAGATGAAATAATTACTACAAGCAAAATGTATAAGTGGTGCGATATAGAAGGTGATGTAAGAAGAATAAAAAGAGTGTTAGATCGCCATTTTAAGCTCGTACGTAATAGAAGATGGTCTTATAATGAGAAGAAATAGAAGGGAATGGCTTATAGGGTGGATCAAAAGAAAAGACCATCTTAGGGAGAGTATGGAAGAAAAAAGGAGTATAGGCAGAGTCTATAAACCAAATAGAGAGGCAGCAGAAAGGAAAAGAGCTTATAGAGAGAGTCTATAAACCAAATAGAGAGGTAGCAGAAAGGAAAAGAGCTTATAGAAAGAGTCTATAAACCAAATAGAGAGGTAGCAGAAAGGAAAAGAGCTTATAGAAAGAGTCTATAAACCAATTAGAGAGGCAGCAGAAAGGAAAAGAGCTTATAGAGAGAGTCTATAAACCAATTAGAGAGGTAGCAGAAAGGAAAAGAGCTTATAGAAAGAGTCTATAAACCAAATAGAGAGGTAGCAGAAAGGAAAAGAGCTTATAGAGAGAGTCTATAAACCACATAGAGAGGTAGCAGAAAGGAAAAGAGCTTATAGAAGAGTCTATAAACCAATTAGAGAGGCAGCAGACAGGAAAAGAGCTTATAGAGAGAGTCTATAAACCACATAGAGAGGCAACGGCAAAGAAAAGTGCTCATAGAGATAACCAAAAGACCATTTTATGCAGAGTAAAGAAAAAAATGGCTTATAGAAAAGCCCTATAAACCACAAAGAGAGGCAACCACAAGGAATATGGCTTATAGAAGAAAATAAATCCCCCATCCCCATCCAAGAACCTCAAAATTAGCATCCACATCATCCCTTAATCTGCCATTAACTACTCTGCCTTCTTCTTTATCTAATCTCCGTTCTAATAACTAGTCCTAAAGCATATATTGGAACGAGCTAGTATAAAGGAGGTTCCATTTGTATGCGCGTTTCAAATGTGACCGTGCGCAAACGGTTGTTGATAGCTTTAATTGCAGGAATAGTTATTTTTCTCATTATTGATGTAAGGTTAGCGTATGTTCAATTTTTCTTAGGGGACGAGCTTACTACAAAGGCGAAGAATTTATGGAGCCGACAAATTGCCTTTGAACCGCAAAGAGGAGAGATTGTGGATCGAAATGGAGTAGCACTAGCTACCAATATTAGTGCGCCAACTGTTTATATTGTGCCAAGGCAATTAAAGGATCCAGTGAATACAGCAGAAAAACTTGCTGGCGTATTAGAAGCAGATAAGAAATCAATTTATACGCAGATTACTCAGAAAGAAATGAGTGTACGGTTGAAAGAAGGAAGAAAAATTACGCACGAAAAGGCAAAAAAAGTACGAGCTCTTGATATTGATGGAGTTTATATTGGAGAAGATTCGAAACGATCCTATCCATTTGGAAATTATTTATCCCATGTTTTAGGATTTACGGGAATTGATAATCAGGGATTAATTGGTTTGGAATTAGAATATGATGAAGAGCTAAAAGGAACAAAGGGATCTGTTCAATATTATTCCGATGCGAAGGGGCAAAGAATGAATGATATGGCAGATGATTATGAGGCTCCACAAGATGGAAATAATTTAATGCTAACCATTGATTCGAATGTACAAACAATCGTAGAAAGAGAACTTGATATTGCGGAGCAGACTTATAATCCAGAATCAATCATTGCTATTGCGATGAATCCAAAAACAGGAGAAATACTGGCTATGTCCAGTAGACCAGGTTTTGAACCTACAGACTATCAAAATGTAGATTCAAAAGTATATAATCGTAATTTACCAATATGGAGTTCTTATGAACCTGGATCAACATTTAAAATTATCACCTTAGCAGCAGCTCTAGAAGAAGGGAAAGTAAATTTAGATAAAGATACTTTTTATGATAAAGGATATGCAGAAGTTGGTGGAGCAAAATTGAAATGCTGGAAGAGTGGAGGACATGGTTCACAAACATTCTTAGAAGTAGTACAAAACTCTTGTAACCCAGGATTTGTAGAACTTGGAGAACGATTAGGTAAAAATAAATTATTTAAATATATAAAGGATTTTGGTTTTGGGGAAAAGACTGGAATTGATCTACAGGGAGAATCAAAAGGAATCCTATTTAATTTAGATAGAGTAGGTCCTGTTGAACAAGCTACAACAGCATTTGGACAAGGGGTTGCTGTAACACCAATACAGCAAGTAACTGCATTATCTGCAGCCATAAATGGAGGGACTTTATATACACCATATGTGGCTAAAGAATTAATTGATCCGGATACCGGGGAAGTTATTATGAAAAAGGAACCTGTAGCTAAAAGACAAGTTATTTCTAAAGAAACATCGAAAGAAATTAGAAGAGCATTAGAGAATGTAGTGGCCAAAGGTTCTGGGGGAAAGGCGTTTGTAGAAGGCTATAGAGTTGGTGGAAAAACAGGTACTGCTCAAAAAGCTTCGAATGGGAAATACTTAGATAATAACTATATTGTTTCTTTTATTGGATTTGCACCGGCTGATGATCCAGAATTAGTTGTCTATGTGGCAGTGGATAATCCAAAAGGAACCATTCAATTTGGTGGAACTGTTGCTGCACCAATAGTAGGGGCAATAATGGGGGATAGCTTAAGAGCAATCGGAGTAGAACCACGCAAAAACCAAATAGAGAAACAATATAAATATCCAGATACACCACTTATTGAAGTGCCAGATTTAGTTGGACATACGAAAAAGGATATAAGTGAAATGTTTATTAATTTGAAAATTGACTCTGCTGGAAATGGAGATACCGTAATAAAACAATCACCGGCGCCAGGAACAAAAGTCAAAGAAGGATCAACCATTATTATTCAATATAATTAATTTTATAAAGCGGCCAATTTGTGCCGCTTCTATTTATATATGTAGTAATTCTTACAACGGATAGGTAACTATTGTTCTTCAAAATTGGAACATACGTGGCGAAATTTATAGGAATCATGTAAAATAAAATACGCTAAAGAAAATAGTATAATCTATATGGTTCCATCATGATTTAGTATATAATAAATTTTTATGGGACTAATACAATTTATATGGGTTTAGAAAAGAGGATTAGTGCAATGCGTTTAAAAGAACTAATACAATGTCTACAACCATATACCCCTTATTTGGGAGAAGACGTGGACATTAAATCAATCGAAAATGACAATCGTAAAGTGAAAAAAGGAAGCCTCTTTATCTGCATTAAAGGGTTTACGGTAGATGGACATGATTATGCTCAGAAAGCATATGAGTCTGGTGCGGTAGCTGTTATTGCGGAAAGGGAATTGTCGTTGCCTATTCCAGTGATTGTTGTTAAGGATACGAAGAGAGCTAGTAGCTTACTGGCTGATGTCTTTAATCATCATCCGACTCAACACCTCAAGCTTATAGGTATAACTGGTACAAATGGTAAAACAACTACCAGTCATTTAGTGGAAGCTATTTTGAAAGAAGGAAACAGAAAAACAGGTATTATTGGTACAATGTACACGAAAATTGATGAAGAAATTCAAGAAACAAAAAATACAACTCCAGAGGCAGTAACCTTACAAAAAGTTTTCCATCAAATGGTGGAGAAAAAAGTGGACACAGCTGTTATGGAGGTATCATCTCATGCCCTCGTTGAAGGTAGAGTATTTGGTTGCGATTTTGATATTGCTGTGTTTACGAATCTTACCCAAGACCATTTAGATTATCATGGAACGATGGAGGAATATAAGCGAGCTAAAGGACTTTTATTTTCAAGACTTGGCAATACCTATTCCCAAAGTAAACCAAAGTTTGCCATATTAAATAGTGATGATCCTGTAAGCGAAGATTACGCAACATTATCTCCTGCTCATGTCCTGACGTATGGAATAGATCGACAAGCAGATATTATGGCGAAAAATATTAAAATTACGTCAAATGGAACAACGTTTGCATTACATACTCCATTAGGAGAATATAACGTATTGTTGAAGATGGTAGGTAAATTTAATGTCTACAACATGTTAGCTAGTATCGGAGTGGGGATTGCATGTAATATTCCTATGACTACGATTTTATCTGCATTGGAAAAAATTGAAGGCGTTTCTGGTCGTTTTGAAATGGTGAATGCAGGACAAGATTTTTCTGTTATTGTAGATTATTCTCACACTCCAGATAGCCTAGAAAACGCGTTGAAAACAGTAAAAGAATTTGCTGAAAAAGATGTATATGTAATTGTAGGTTGTGGAGGAGACAGAGATAAAACAAAACGCCCATTAATGGCACGAATTGCATGTGAAGAGGCATCTAAAGCTATTCTAACATCGGATAATCCAAGAAGCGAAGATCCAATGGCCATTCTTCAAGATATGGAAAATGGAGTGAAGGGATTAAGTAATTATTCGATAATTTCTGATCGCAAAGAAGCTATTTTTACAGCTGTTAAGCAAGCAAAAAAAGGGGACGTTATCCTAATTGCTGGTAAAGGACATGAAACATATCAAATAATTGGTAAGGAAATTCATGACTTTGATGATCGGTTAGTTGCAAAAGAAGCAATAGAGGAGAGAAGAAATGGAACTTTCCTATAATTTGATGCAGCAAGCAAAATCGACCCTTGATTTTTATATAAATGATTTAAAGGAAGGCATACAAAAAATGATAGCAAATTATGAAGAACAAGCGAATTTTATTTTTTCGAAAAAAAGAAGTCTTAAACCTAATACAGACACATATGATATACCGGTAATAAAGGAGCATGTATCATTAGTGCTTGACAGAATTTCGAAAGGAGGGAATTAAGATGCAGGAGAAAGTTATTTTCTTTACGATCATTTTAGGCTTTTTAATTACAGTATTAGTTTCTCCTTTCTTTATTCCTTTCTTGAGAAGATTGAAATTCGGACAAAGTATTAGAGAAGAAGGACCAAAATCTCATCAGAAAAAATCAGGAACGCCAACAATGGGCGGTCTGATGATTATCTTGTCTATAACGGTTACTACGCTGGTCATGATTAATAAATTTTCAGAACCAACGATGAAAACCTATTTGTTATTACTAGTACTTTTAGGTTTTGGTTTATTAGGCTTTTTAGATGACTTTATTAAAGTTGTGATGAAACGTAATTTAGGGTTAACATCCAAGCAAAAACTTTTAGGGCAAATTATTATTTCCCTTATTGTATATTTTGTATTAAGAGAAAATGAATTCTCAACTGCTATAACGATTCCTTTTGTAGATAAACCAGTCGAGCTTGGTTGGTTTTATGCATTATTCATTATCTTTTGGCTTGTTGGATTTTCCAATGCGGTTAATTTAACAGATGGTTTAGATGGATTAGTTTCAGGTACATCTGCAATTGCATTTGGGGCATTTGCTGTTCTTGCATGGAGCCAATCTCAATTTGAAATTAGTATTTTCTCTGTTGCAATTGTTGGAGCAGTGCTAGGATTCTTAGTCTTTAATGCACATCCTGCTAAAGTATTTATGGGTGATACTGGATCCCTTGCTTTAGGGGGAGCAATTGCAGCCATTGCTATTTTAACTAAAATGGAAATTATGTTGATTTTAATCGGTGGTGTATTTGTTATTGAAACACTTTCCGTTATTTTACAAGTTATATCATTTAAATCTACAGGAAGAAGAATATTCCGAATGAGTCCATTACATCACCATTATGAATTAGTTGGTTGGTCTGAATGGCGAGTAGTAGTTACATTTTGGACAGTAGGATTATTATTTGCAGCATTAGGAATTTATATTGAGGTGTGGTTATAATGAAAAAAATCAATGATTTTCATCATAAAAAGGTTCTTGTTTTAGGTTTAGCAAAAAGTGGGGTAAGTGCTGCTCAATTGCTACATGACTTAGGTGCGTTTGTAACAGTCAATGATAGCAAGCCTTTAGCAGAAAATCCTGAGGCTCAAGGGTTATTAGAACAAGGTATTACGGTGATTTGTGGAAGTCATCCAGTGGAATTATTGGATGAAGGCTTTCAATTGATTGTAAAAAATCCAGGTATTCCGTATTATAATCCAATGATTAAAAGAGCAATGGAAAAAGAAATACCTATTATTACAGAGGTAGAACTTGCTTACTTAATATCCAATGCTCCATTTTTAGCGATTACTGGATCAAATGGTAAAACAACAACTACTACACTTCTTTTTGAAATGCTTGAACAAGATCAACAGAAGCCTCTTATAGCTGGAAATATCGGAACAGTTGCTTCTAATGTTGCTCAAAATGCTACCGAAGAGAATAAAATTGTTATTGAACTTTCTTCTTTCCAATTAATGGGGATAAATGAGTTTAAACCAAGAATTGCGATTATCACCAATATTTATGATGCTCACTTGGATTACCATGGAACAAGGGAAGAGTATGCAAAGGCTAAAGGAAATATTACAAAAAATCAAGATGCTAATGATTATTTAATTGTAAATGTAGAGCAAGAGATAGTCATGGAGATTGCTAGAAATAGTAAAGCAACTATTATTCCTTTTTCTACTAAGCGTGTACTAGAATTTGGTGCGTACGTAAAAGATGGAAGTGTTTACTTCCAAAATGAAAAAGTGATAGATATAAAAGATATTGTCCTTCCAGGTGCTCATAATTTAGAAAATATCCTGTCTTCTATTGCAGCAGCTAAATTAACAGGTGTTTCAAATGAAAGTATTTATAAAGTGTTAAATACGTTCAAAGGTGTAAAACATCGCCTTCAATATATTGCTGAAGTGAATGGTCGTAGATTTTACAATGATTCGAAAGCAACCAATATTTTAGCAACAGAAAACGCATTAGCTGCTTTTGAAGCACCAACTATATTGCTTGCTGGAGGTCTTGATCGAGGCAATGAATTTGATGAATTAATCCCAGCCTTAAAAAATGTTAAGGCAATCATTACATTTGGACAAACAGCACCGAAATTAGAAAGAGTGGCAAAGCAAGCTGGAATAAAAACGATTGAACGTGTCGATAATGTGGACAAAGCAGTGCCAGTAGCTTATGAACTATCTGAAGAAGGAGATGTCATACTATTATCCCCTGCATGTGCAAGCTGGGATCAATATAAAACTTTTGAACAAAGAGGAGACATTTTTATTAACGCTGTGCATATGCTTAAATAAGGGCTTGTCTCGAAGTTGGATAAAAGAATCT
>DATMFU010000414.1:0-5109 GCA_035556015.1 Niallia sp.
CTTGTTAAAGTTGAACGTTTCTTATTTCATTTTATAATTTTTGTACAGCATATAGTAACAATTCTTCAATGCTTCGTTTACCTAATTCTTTCGCTTTTTGCTGCAATTCTTCTTTTAAATCGCTTGTTACTTTGACTCGTACCACTTCCAAATCGCTATCAATATAAATGCCACGGCTACGCTTGTTAATTTTACCTGAGACAAGAACAGACTCTAATAACTCCATAAGTTCGTGTGAGGATTCGGTCAGTAATATAGGTTTGATTTCAATTAAAAATTGCTCTTTCTCTTCTTGTGGCGTAATCCTCATATTGGTCGGGCTTAGGTATCGATAAAATAAATCCATGAGCTTATAAAGATGTGATTTTGCATAAGCTGTTTGCTTAAAGGTAAACGTAGCATAGCCTTCTTTGGTAATCATTTTTTTCGACTCAATGGTATAGGCTGCTTCAAAGCCTCGGTCAATTAATTCCTCTAATGTTAACTCCTCATGTTGTTCTGTAACAGCCATAATCGGATCTTCTACGGAGATGATACGGGCAAGTTGCTCCTTTTCCTCGTCTTTCTTTACAAAAAGCTGAAATAAAGCAATATTTTGTTCGGCATGATAAAAATGACGCTTACTCGGTTTACGACCGATTTCATGCGTGCGCTTAAATACTTCTAACTCTTCTTCATGGATAAAATAACAATTGATTCCTCGGTATTCTTCTTGGAACGCTGGTAATAATTCTTGCTTAATATACTTATTGACCGTTGTAACGGATACATCCAGTTGCTGCGCTACTTCTTTTGTCGTAAGTCCTGGCTTTTTTAATTCTTCTTTTAACCGAACCACATCTACTAGATCAAATTCATAACGACCTTCGATATGCCAGTCATCTTTATTAATCGGATGTAGTTTTCCTTGCTGGATATATGTATAAATTGTTTTCTTAGATGAAATAGCTAACATCTCCATCACGTCTTCAATGGTAATGATTTTACTGGGGTTATCAATCATAATGCACACTCCTTATATTTTTCTATTAACTAATAATGTATTATATCATATTTAAATAAGATTAAAGTTTGAAAGTTATTGTATTACAAGTGTAAATGATAAAACTAACTTATAAAAAATAATGTTTTAATAATAACTCTAAATGGCGACAAATGGATCATTTTTCTACAAATGATATAAATTTTATCCTATTTTTATAAAAAGTAAGTTTTCACTTTTACTTCTATATAATATAAAATAAAGAAGTAATATCTCTAAAAAATAAATTTTAATACGTACTTAACTGTAGTAATAATTAATATTAAACTAGTATTTTTTCACTTTTAAATTTGTTATGAACGTTATCACCACTGTTAGAAGTCCCTTGCTTTTTACATACACATAAATTGATACATAATCTTAAGTAGAGAAGAAACTACCTTAACACTAAAGAGAAATATGAATAAGAAAACGGGATTATTGAAAGGAGAGGTTTTATGCAAAATATATCTTTAATGAATATAGGAACGGAGATACGTGAGAGAAAAGAGAATTTCCATAAAGTTGTTTCGTTGATGTTGAATACTACATACTATGATGCTTTAGAAGAAAGAAATGAGCATCACCAGCGAAAAAACGAAGGCATGTTTAGCGATTTTACAGACGAAGACATGATGTACTACTATGTTCATCAACGAAAGCATATTCGAAAGAATCGAGAACGAAAAGAGAACACAAAAGTAGAGTACTTACGGATCTTATTGCAGTTTTATCAGTATGCAATAGAAAGTGAGTCATTCTTACGACAAGATGTAGACCATTATATAGAAGAAACGATTTTTAAAAATCTAAGACCTTGGCACATAAGGAATTATCAAATGTATTTAAGTACTGCATTGTTAGGTAAGGGTGGTAAACCTTATTCACCCGCAACTTTAGATGCTAAAATGACGATTTTAAAAAGTTTTATGAAATGGTTACATGAAACGAAGTATATTCAGTATCCGTTGCATAAAGAAATTTTGAGCACATCACTATCAGAACAAGAAATTCCAAATCGAGATTTGTACTATCATGAAGTTAAGCAGATCCTAGACTATTATAAAGACCATCCCATCAACCATGGATTGTTAACCATGTTGGCTATGACAGGATTACGTGTACAAGAAATAGCCAATGCTTCATGGGGAGATGTATATCTAGACAGCTTAAGTGGGCATTATCGCTTAAGAGGAGTAGGTAAGGGTGGAAAGAAATTTGATAAGTTACTTCATCCATCCCTATATGAACGAATTCTTGCCTTTAGAGCAAGACGTAATGTCAGTACAGCCTTAAATACGAGTGATCAAGGTCCATTATTTCCGAGCAAAGATGGAGAGTATTATCACTATAAAAATTTAAGTAATTATATTGTGCGTATCATTGAACGAACAGAGTTACCTTTTGTGAAAGAACGAGCTGACAGGATTACGCCCCATTATTTTCGTCACTTTTATGCCATTTACAGTAGGCAGCAGGGAGCAGATATCTTTTTAATTCAAAAGGAACTAGGTCACAGTGATCGTAAGACAACAGAGCGTTACCTGGAGAAGGTTTTGCAGCGCGAACAAGAAATTGGGCTAATGTGGAAGGAACAAGATTTCTAATTACTGTATGTATGGAATTACCCAAGTGTGCTTGAATGGTCTATATAAAGATTTAAATAGAACCTTTTGCTGTTAGTTTTTCTATTGTAGCAAATTTTATTTCTTTAGATAAGAACGGGTTTTTTGTGTTCCTTTTTTCTTTTTAGATGTATGAAAATACTTGATGTGATGGTTATGTAGTCAACACATAGTATTTTTCATTATAAGCGACTTAGTACCTTCTTATTAACATGATTCCTCTTATCCTAATTTAATTTACGTCTCAAGGTAAGATCAACTAAATAAACATGATTGTTGATATATGTAAGTTTTTGATGATAAATAAGTTCACCTAAAAAGATTGTATAACCTCTTTTTTTTATGTATAATTAGTTCAACAGAAGTTCAACTTAAAAAATGAGGTGTATAGAGATGAAAATTTCACGTTTTAATAAAGACTGTGGGAACTCAGTCGATATGAATATTATTGATGGGTACCTATTTGATTTTCCAACCAACGTAGTAGAACTCCAAAAGGATGCTGCTGATTCATTCTTTACAGATGCGGTGACAGCACCAGAAGAATTTAAAAAGCGTATCTTGCTTTCTACAACTATTGGAGACGAAGAAAAAGAACGTTATTTCTTAGTCGGCGACATTGCAGCAAGCCAACAATTAGCTAACAATCACATCAATCGTTTACATAATAAAATAACAAGCCATATTCCATACGTGACATTTTTAGCTGCAATTGCCTACTACAACGCGTTGCATGCAAAAGATCAAAAGGATACTAGTATTGAAATTGACTATTTCTCTACAATGTTACCAATCTGGTTACTCAAAAAAGAAAGTACTTTCGGAGAAGCGCAAAAAGCCATGGCCAATCGCTTTGTAGGTGATCACACTTTTCACGTCCATACACCAGGATTTGAAAGAGAATTAAAGGTGTATGTGGAAGAAAGTTCTTGCTTAAAAGAAGGTGAAATCGCTCGTTTTGCGTTAAAGAAAGACTTAACGCTTCAAGACCGTGAAGATGCCAATGAATATGTGGAATGTGAAACTGTAATGGTCGATATCGGTGGAGGATCAATTGATGTCGTAATCTTACCTGAGGGATTAAAAGCTGCGAACAGCCGTGAATCATTCCAAAGTATCGAGGGTATTCCATATTTAGCACATATCGATAAGTTAAGAAAAGAGAAATTCCCAGAGTTGTTTACCGATCTACGTGCTTTTGATCAATTTATTTTAGATAACTACAGCAAACAAAAGTTTGAATTAAAAAATGAAAACACAGGTGAATCAATTGATTTAACTGTTCAAATTAAGTCTTCCTTAAAAGAATATGTGGAGATTTTACTGGCTAAGTTGAATGATGTGGCTCCGCCGCCAGCGAATAAATTACGTAAATACGTATATTGTGGGGGTGTCGCTCCTACACTAGAAGTAGCCATTATGAATAGTATGGGTGAGAAGATCGGCGAAGAACGAACAGAAAAATATCATAAAGTGCCAGAGGATAGCCGTCACTTAAATTTATTCGGCTTAGAGATTCGCAGCATTGGTTATCTTCAGAAGAAACAAGCCGAGAAGAAAGCCGTTAAATCCTAACAGCGTAGGTGATACCCATGTCAGAGCGTCAGAACGCATTTACCATTAAAACTAATAAGTTAAGTAATGAAGTCTATGACGTACTCGCAAAATACGCCAAGTCTCGGAAATTAGGGGATTATATTTCTTCTTTAATTGTTCGTGATCTCCATCGTTCATCGTCCGACCAGTTAGAAACGGGCCGCAAAACAGAAGAGCTCCTGGAACAAATTAATTGCGAATTACGTGAGCTCAAACAATTAGCGCAAACGAATGGTTTCAATAACAAGCCGGATGATACAGAAGAAAAACCTTCAGAAGGTCATCAAATTAAAGAAGGAAAGATTGCGGATTTAGAACAAGTATCTGGCTCATTAGACGATGATGATTTAGAAGAATATAGCGATTTTTAAACGGAAAGCCACTAGATGCACTAGTGGCTTTCTTTATTATAATAAAACTTAATTTTAAAATTAAAATAGAACACAAATCTTATATACTTATAAAAAATCGTATACACTCGTCAGATCTACAAAATTTTTATAAGAATAAGTTTCATTTAGTATCTATTTTGTAGAAAAAGGTGTTTTTTGTCACTTAACATCTACGAAGGAAACGTAGTCTATTTAATTTCGTATAATTTAGTAGTAACCCTCATATTAATAGAATAAAAGACTAGAAAGAATGTGGGTGAATAGAATGAAAGGAAATTGACCCTTTATGTTCTATCGAATATTTTTTGCACCATGCCTAGAAAAAACGATTGTGAATTTCCTGTAAATATTTTCAAAAATCATGTGAATTCCTATCTTAAATTATTATATCAAAGGATTTGTCGAAATTTAAAAATAGGAGTGAATATAACTTTGGATATAAACTATCAAGAAATGATCTTTCAATTTATAGGGG
>DATMFU010000415.1:0-4679 GCA_035556015.1 Niallia sp.
ACCTATTTGTCTATTTACTAAACCTCTTTTTCATCCTACTTTTTATCCATTTTTTATAACAAAAAAGACCGATTCACATGGAATCAGCCTTGTTGAAAAAAGATACAACTACTTACCAGTTAAAGCAAGCTGCACCTACTATTATTAAAAGGATAAATAAAACAACGATTAAAGCAAAACCTCCGCCGTAACCAGCTCCACCATAGCCACAGCCATAGCTAGGATATCCATAACCATATCCGTACATATTTTTTCCTCCTTCTACTATAAGTTTATATTACACGGATTAATAAAATCCACCGTGACCCCAAGAAGCACCAATAATGATTAAAAGAATAAGCAATACTACTAAAAGAGCGAAACCTCCGCCGTAACCAACTTCACCCATAATTAATTACCTCCTTTTTTTAATTCCATATATCCTATTCAAGAGGGTAAAAATGTGCGATAGTCAAACGCACATTTTTTCGGTTTTTATAGCTTTAGTAAAAATAACAAAAAATGCTTTCATTCAACACATTTAATCGTAACAACAATTAACTGTGATTATTAAATGAAAGCATCCTTCATTAATCATCTTCTTTTTTCTTAGGGACCAACTTAAAAATTTCATGGGATTCAAGTGTATCAACAAATCGATCTAACCAATTATAATACTCAATAGCATCCGTTAATTTTTTTATATCCCCTTCTGCTATTCTTTTCACTTCTTCGTTCGTCTCTTCCTGGTGAATTAAACCCTTTAATTCATTAATAGACTTCTCCATAGCATAAACATTTTCGGATATAGCAGAACGCCATTTAATCGTAAAAAAGTCAATAAAGCTTTGATACCAATCTTCCTCCGCTTTGTATAAATCTTTACGAACACCTTTTTTCCAAACTTTATCTACCATTTTTAATTCTAATAATGTACGGACTGATGTACTCATACTGGTTTTGCTCATCCCCAACTCTTCTTTCATCTCATCAAGAGTCATAGGATTATCTTGAAAAAAGAGCATTCCATACAATCTACCGATAGAATCAGTCACACCATATAAATCCATATTTTGAGCAATAGAATCAATAACTCTTTCTCGAGCATGTTCTAGCTTTTCCTTATCATTCATTTTTTCACTCACATCCATATAATCTTTTACTTGCCTTGTTATAGCTAAGCAAGGCTATTACGACTATTTCATTCACTTCTAATTATTATATAACCACACATTTTATTTAAAACATCTTAATATAGATTATCATGATTGTGATAATTGTAAAGATACATATTGAATAGGAAACGAAAGTATTTAAGAGCATTTATAAGGATTCCACCTATACAAAACGTACAGTTTTTACTGTACGTACAGAATGATTGAATATTACAGAATATACAGTTTGAACTTCAAAGACAGTTACTTATATAATAGAGGGGTGCTCAAAAAGTTCGAAGGTTAGAAATAAAGAGGTGAAAGAATGGAAAGTAAAGCAAAAATAAAGGTTGAAGATGTAACAAAGATCTTCGGCAAGAACGCAAAGAAAGCTGTACAACTATTAAATAAAGGGGAAACTAAGCAAGAAATTTTAAAAAAGACTGGATCTACAGTCGGTGTAAATAAAGCTAGTTTTGAGGTATTCCCTGGAGAAATATTTGTCATTATGGGGTTATCAGGTAGCGGAAAGTCTACATTAGTCCGTATGTTTAACCGCCTTATTGATCCAACAATTGGAAAAATTTATATTGACGGTCAAGAAATTGTTCGAATGTCCAAAGAAGAACTAAGAAAAGTTCGTAGAGAAAAAATAAGCATGGTATTTCAGAAGTTCGCACTACTTCCTCATAGAACTATATTGGAAAATGCTGAATTTGGCTTAGAGATCCAAGGTGTTGATAAAGAAATGCGAAGACAACGTGCATTAGATTCTCTACAATTAGTTGGATTAAGTGGATATGAACATCAATATCCTGATCAATTAAGTGGTGGTATGCAACAAAGAGTAGGTCTTGCCCGTGCTCTTGCAAACGATCCAGATATTCTTCTAATGGACGAAGCTTTCAGTGCTCTTGATCCATTAATTCGTAAAGACATGCAGGATGAGCTATTAGATTTACAATCAAATATGGAAAAAACGATTATCTTTATTACTCATGATTTAGATGAAGCCTTAAGAATTGGAGATCGTATTGCCTTAATGAAAGATGGTTCCATCGTGCAAGTTGGTACTCCAGAAGAAATTTTAATGAATCCTTCTAACGATTACGTGGAACGTTTTGTGGAAGATGTAGATTTATCGAAAGTATTAACTGCAAATCATATTATGAAGCGTGCAGAAGCAGTTAATATTGACAGAGGACCTCGTGTAGCATTAGAAATGATGAAGAAACTTGGAATTTCTAGTATTTATGTAGTAAACAAGCGTCGAGAATTACTTGGTGCTATAACTGCAGCCGATGCGAAGAAAGCCAGTGAAACCAATAAAGGGATTGAAACAATCCTTCAAACAGATGTTAGCTGTGTAAGTGGTGATACATTATTAACAGATCTATTTGATAAGGTGTCAACAGCTATCATTCCTGTTGCTGTTACGGACGAAAAGAATAGACTGAAAGGAATCCTTGTTAGAGGTGCTGTTATTGGAGCTCTAGCAGGAAACAATGAAAATATTAATGCTTCTTCCATACAAGAAGTTCAAAAAATGGAGGAGGTTTTATAATCATGAATAATTTATTACCTAAATTGCCGGTTGCCGATTGGATAGATACATTAGTAGACTGGCTAACTACTACGTTTGAAGGGTTATTTGACGGAATTACGATTGTTTTAGAATTTATCGTTGATATATTAGTAGGCGTCTTCGGATTTATCCCTCCTATTCTATTAATTATTCTCTTAGCATTATTAGCTTGGAAATTAGCAAATAAGAAGATTGCTTTATTCACCTTAATTGGTTTACTTCTAGTAGATAATTTAGGATATTGGGAACCGATGATTGATACATTGGCTCTCGTACTTTCTTCTGTATTCATTTCCATAATCATTGGTATTCCACTTGGCATATGGGCTTCTCAAAATAATACAGTTCGGAATATTATCGTGCCAATATTAGACTTTATGCAAACAATGCCTGCCTTTGTTTACCTTATTCCTGCTATTTTCTTCTTTAGTATAGGTGTTGTACCAGGTGTTGTGTCTTCTGTTATCTTTGCAATGCCACCTACTATTCGGTTAACTATACTTGGAATAAAACAAGTTCCAAGTGATATTACAGAAGCAACAGAGAGTTTCGGAAGTACAACTTCCCAGAGATTAATAAAAGTACAATTGCCAATAGCAATGCCAACTATTTTAGCTGGTATTAATCAAAGTATTATGCTAGCACTTTCCATGGTTGTTATTGCTGCGATGGTTGGTGCACCAGGACTTGGCGCAGATGTATACCGTGCAGTTACTCAAATTCAAATTGGTCGTGGGTTTGAAGCTGGGATAGCCATAGTAGTCCTTGCTATTATACTCGATCGAATTACCCAAAATGTAGGTACGAAAAAAAAGGGGGAAATTTAATATGAAAAAATTTATGACAATATTTGGGACTATTACCTTAAGTTTAGGTCTAGCAGCATGTAGTTCAAATAGTTCTACAGATCCAAATGCAACAATTGGTGAACAAGTAGACTATGAAATCGTCGGAATTGACCCAGGTGCTGGTTTAATGAAAGCTACTAGTAAAGCTGTAAATGATTATGAATTGAACGATTGGACTGTTGTAGAAGGATCAAGTGCTGCAATGACAGCTTCTCTAAAAAAAGCATATGATAAGAAAGAACCAATCATTGTAACAGGCTGGACTCCACACTGGATGTTTACAGCTTATGATTTAAAATATTTAGAAGATCCTAAAGGGTCATATGGAGAAGACGAAAATATTCATACCATTGCTCGTAATGGATTAAAAGAAGATATGCCTGAAGCATACACTGTGTTAGATAATTTCCACTGGACGACTGATGACATGGGTGTAGTTATGATGGATATCTACGAAGGAAAAGATCCTGAAGATGCAGCAGCAAGCTGGGTAAAAGATAATGCCGATAAAGTGAAAGAATGGACAAACGGTGTTGATAAAGTAAAAGGTGATAAAATAAAAATAGGTTACGTAGCCTGGGATAGTGAAATTGCTAGTACAAATGTAATTGGTAAAGTATTAGAAAACTTAGGTTATGAAGTTACATTAAGTCAAGTAGAGGCAGGTCCAATGTGGACAGGAGTTGCAGATGGAAGTCTGGATGCCCATATTGCAGCTTGGTTACCTGTTACACATGAAGATTATGCAAAAAAATACAAAGGTAAATTCGAAGATTTAGGCACTAATCTCGAAGGAACTAAATTAGGTCTTGTCGTACCAAGTTATATGGATATTGATTCCATTGAAGATTTAAAAGAATAATAGAATTATTCACCAAAAGAAAAGGTCTGAACTAAATGATGAGTTCAGACCTTTTCTTTTGCACATTATTTTCTTCTATTCTGTTTTATTGTTACTTAAATTCTCATTCAGTTCATTAATACTTTGGCGAATATTACCCTTACCAGAAAGATTCTCTAAAAGTTCTTTTACATCAATCCCAGCGGAAGCCTTTAGTGATTCTTGCATAGTAGACATTAAGTTAGTAGCATAGCTCGTTACTTTATTCGCTC
>DATMFU010000416.1:0-2872 GCA_035556015.1 Niallia sp.
GAGAAAAAAAATTACGAATTATTATTACCAATTATGGAACAAGGGTTTCTCCCTGTTTCAAAGGGGCTTTTATATACAACATTACCGATTATTGAGTTGTTTGTGATTATTTTTATTACTTCAGTATTAAAAAAGACAGTGACAAAAAAACAGTTGTCTATTTTGGGTATTGTTATTGTTGGATTAATGATAGGTCCTACTATTGGAGCAATTACGGAATTTGGGCCTGAGCTAGCCTCTAAATATCGGTATCCAGCATATGAGCAATGGAGGTTAATTTCCATTGGAAAATATCTGTCGCATATGGACTTTTTCGCTATTTATCAATGGCTATCTGGCGGGGTTATTCGAATAAGTCTATTTGTATTACTACCAAGCTTAATGTTGACAAAAGACAAGAAAAATACAAAATTATTAACTTTATTGTATGGAGTATTGTTTGCTGCTTTACTTATTCCGATGGATCAAAGCCTATTCTCTAAGATTACTTTTATGTATTTTAGACCTATTTCATTAATAGTATTAACATTTCAAATTACAGTACTAACTATTTTTATTGTGAAGAAGACGAAGGATACTAAATCGAAAGGAAGTTGAAATTGTGAATTATCCTCTTTTAGAACCTGAAGCACTAAAGCAACTTTTTTATCATTCTGCTGATATCGTCGTAAAAGAGGAACATGTAGGTATGCAATTAATAATGGTGTATTGTGTACCATTAACAGATACAAGCATGATTAAGACAATCCCTATACCTAATACACAAATAATAGAAGCAAACCTTTATCAGTCCATACAGATGGAAAGCTGTGATAAAAAGGAATTAAACAAGGAGCAAATACAGCAAGAAATATTTTCTGGAAAGCAATTAGCCATCCCGCCAGGTGACAAAGTCTATTTTTACGATATAAAAAAAATGCCTAATAGAGAGCCAGATGAATCTGTTATAGAAGTATCTGCAGCCGGACCAAAGGATGGATTTGTAGAAGATTTATATACAAATCTAGGATTAGTTCGTAAAAGACTTCGAACTTCCTCTTTTGTTGTAAAGGAATATTCCATTGGAAAGAGAACGAATACAAAAGTTGGCCTTCTTTATATAAAAGACATTATTAACAATAAATTACTAGACAAGATTAATTCCTTGCTCTCTAACATTGATATAGATATATTAACAAGTTCGACAATTCTATCAGAGTACCTAACCCCGAAGCAATACTCGTTAATACCAACCCTTCACAGTACGGGAAGGGCAGATTTTGTCGTAGAATCCCTTAATCAAGGTAGATTTGCTATTTTAGTGGATGGTTCTCCTACAGCACTTATTGCACCTGTCGATTTATCCCTTTTATTTAAATCTGCTGAGGATGAAAACACAAGTTTCTATTATGCATCCTTGCAAAGAACTTTACGAATATTTGGCGTTTTTATAACCATTACACTTCCAGGTTTTTATGTGGCTCTAATTACACATAATCTAGGTGAATTGCCATTGCCAATACTTGCAACTATTTCTGTTTCTAGGTTAGGGCTACCTTTTTCTCCATTCTTTGAAGCATTATTAATGGTAATAATGTTTGAATTATTTTTCGAAGCTGGAGCACGACTACCAAAGGGTATTGGTCAGACCGTCTCAGTACTTGGAGGACTAATTATTGGAGATGCAGCCATTAGAGGAGGTATTACTTCTGCAGCAATGCTTGTTGTCATTGGTATTACTGCACTGACAAGTTTTACTTTAGTCAATCGAACATTTGCAGGGAATTTATTCTACTTTCGTGTATTTGTACTAATAGTAAGTTATTTTATGGGGATATTTGGATTCTTCTTAAGTTTCATCTTTATTATAATCTATATTTCAAGATTAAAATCTTTTGGAGTCCCCATGTTTTCTAATGTTACAACTCCTTTTGGAAAAGATATTTTATTTGCGTTTTTGCGATTACCAAATAATAAATTAAAGAAAAGAAATGCAGGATTGTCCATTAAGGATGGAACAAGAAAAGGTGATTAAATGAAAAAAATAGTAATGATCTTAATCCCTCTCTTGTTTCTTACAGCTTGTAGAGAGATAAAAGAAATCCAATATCAGGCATATGCCGTTGGATTAGGGATTGATTATAAGGATAAAGAATACGCTGTAACCATACAGTTCTTAGATTTTTCAAATGTTGCAAAATCAGAGGAAGGGAAAGGAGAGCAACCTAGTAAAGTATGGATTGGAAATGGAAAAGGTAAATCTATAGAGGAAGCCATAAATAAAATCAACCAAGGTATTCAACTACCAATAAACTTTGATCAAATAAAAGTGATTGTTTTTGGAGATTCTTTGTTGAAGTACAAACTAAAGTCCACATTAGCAGCATTAGACGCATCCTATAATATTAGGTTAACAGGGGAGGTTTATGGAACAGATCAGCCCCTCGAAAAAGTTTTCACTGCGAAAATTCCTTTTTATTATCCATATAACGAATCACAAATTAGTTATCCAAAATTAATGGAAGAAGAACAGGGATCAACCATTCCCTCTATAAATTTGCAAAAATTAATTTATCAATTTAATGAAAAAGCAACAACCACTTTATTGCCAGCTCTTTCTGTTAATAATACGATTATTAAAGAAGATGAAGGAGAGTATGTTGTTCCTACAATAAATGGTGCCTATATTATAAGAAATAAAGAATGGAAAGGCTTCTTAAATGTAAATGACCTCATGGGCTTTATTCTTGTGAACAAAGATAGTTTTCGAACAGATTTAACGCTTACTATAGATGACAATCAGTTGGATATAGAAATATTAAAACCATCTATGAAACATAAAGTAATGAATAAAAAGCCATTACCATCTATCGCACTAGATATTACTATTGAT
>DATMFU010000417.1:0-4536 GCA_035556015.1 Niallia sp.
GAGGTATATTGGAACAATCTTTTCATAAAGTCTGTAAGTTGATTAACCTAATAAGCTAGACTTACATAACCGAAATTAAATCGTATAATTATTTATATGCTATATGCTGAAAAATAACAAAATATAGAGATGGAGAATGGAAATGGAGCAAAAAATATTACTAGTTGAAGATGAAGAGGATATTTCAAATTTATTAAAACTCTATTTAAAGGATAGTGGATACATAGTAGATTCATTTGATAATGGGCAAGATGCCTTCGAACATATAAAAACCAAAAATATGATCTATGATTTAGCAATATTGGATGTCATGATTCCTGGGATAAATGGCTTTGAATTATGCAAAAAAATTCGAGAAGAATATTTTTATCCCATTATTATGTTAACAGCTAAAGTGGAAGATCTTGATAAAATAACCGGTTTAACCATTGGCGCAGATGATTATATTACGAAGCCATTCAACCCATTAGAGGTAATGGCTAGGGTGAAAACACAATTGCGTAGATACAAGCGATACAATGAACAATCATCGAGTATAAAACAAGTGGAGGAATATGATATAAGGGGCTTAAAAATAAATAAGACGACTCATACCTGTTTTCTATTTGATGAGCAAATTGACTTAACTCCTATAGAATTTTCTATTTTATGGTATTTAATAGAAAATCAAGGCAGAGTCATCTCTTCAGAAGAACTATTTGAGAAGGTATGGGGAGAAAAATATATAGATAATAACAATACGGTAATGGCACATATTGCAAGACTTCGTGAAAAACTAAAAGAACCTGTCAAAAAGCCAAAGTTTATCAAAACAGTTTGGGGAGTGGGGTATAAAGTTGAATAAAAAGGCAAAACAAAAACAAATCGGAAATTACTTTACCCTTCACTTTTTACTGCTTTCTTTTTCTTGCTTAGTCGTTATAGTTATTTTGTCTTTTATCATTTTAAAGTTAAATAGTTCAGAAGGAATAACAGGGGACTTAGGTGATGCTATTAAATGGATAAGTGATCGAGTAATATTCCTGGCTCCATTATTGGGAGTAATTTGTATATTTATTTTTTTGATGATACAACGCAGACAAATGATAAGATATATATCTACCTTATCTGCAATTTTTGAATCCATAAATTTGGAACAAAAGCCGAATTATCAACTACCAACAATATTAAGAGATGTAGAAGAGAGTATTCAAAGAATACAATTAGAGTGGAAGGAAAAAGAGCGTGTAGCAAGAGATGCAGAGCAACGGAAGAATGATTTAATTGTTTATTTGGCACATGATTTAAAAACACCAATCTCATCCATTATTGGATACTTAACACTGTTACGGGATGAGAAAAATATTTCAGAAGAGATGCACCATAAATTTACACATATTGCAATGAATAATGCAGAGCGTTTAGATGATTTAATTAATGAGTTTTTTGAGATTACACGATTTAATCTATCCAATGTTTCGTTGAATTACAGTAAAGTGAATATCCCTATGATGCTTGAGCAGTTATTGTTTGAGTTTCAACCTTCTATGAATACGAAAAACCTAACATATCGTTTAGAAGGGAACAAAGATGTGCAAGTTGTCTGCGACGCTGAAAAAATTCAAAGAGTATTTGATAATTTATTAAGTAATGCTGTTCACTATAGTTTAGAAAACAGTGAAATTCTCCTTTCAATGAAGGAAGAAGCTGACAATTTAGTGATTCAATTTCATAATGACTGTTATGCAGTGGATCAAGAAAATTTGAATCGGATTTTTGAACAGTTTTACCGCTTGGATTCATCTCGATCAACTCGAAATGGTGGTACTGGTTTAGGTTTAGCCATTGCTAAACAAATTATGGAGCAGCATAATGGCACAGTTATAGCCACTAGCGAAGGGAATAACATCACATTTACGGTTAAGCTACCTTTATTGTAAGATTTTCGTAAGAATTTCAAGAGAAAAAAAGAAGATTATTGTAAGTAGATACAAATAAAGAACACCTTTGTTTTCAGTATGATGAAAGTACTGATAGCAAAGGTGTTTTTTTATATTTTGGAGGGATATGAATGGAAATATTAAAAGTTCAACATATGAAAAAAGTGTATAAGCCTCGATTAGGTGCGGAGGTTGAAGCATTGAGTGATATTAATTTTACTGTTAAAAAGGGTGAGTATATTGCCATTATGGGAGAATCAGGATCAGGGAAGACAACATTGTTAAATATTTTAGCTTCCTTAGATGGTGCGACAGAAGGAAAAGTTATGTTAGAAGGAGTGGATTATAAACATATTCCAAATGATGAATTAGCTGCATTTCGCAGAAAACATTTAGGGTTTGTATTCCAAGATTTTAATTTGCTAGATCAATTTAGCTTAAAAGATAATATTTTTTTGCCATTAGTGTTGGCAAGTACATCAGTAAAAGAAATGAATGAAAGATTAAGGAATATAGCTAAAACGTTAGAAATTGATCATATTTTAGAAAAATATCCTTATGAAGTCTCAGGAGGACAACGTCAGCGGGCTGCAGTAGCACGAGCTTTAATCACAGTTCCTAGTTTGGTATTGGCAGATGAACCAACTGGAGCACTAGACTCTCGTTCTGCAAATGAGTTACTAGATTTATTTGCAAGAATTCATGAAAGTGGCCAGACAATTATTATGGTAACCCATAGTGTTTATGCAGCAAGTAAAGCAAGTCGAGTGTTATTTATAAAAGATGGAAAAATCAGCAACGAAATTAATAAGGCATATATGGAGGAAGATATTACACAACAAATATTCGAAATGCAGGCAGCTAGAGTGGCGAGTAGGAGTATTTTATGAATAGAAAACTTTACTTTAAATTAGCTTTTACAAACATAAAAAACAATAGAGTCATGTTTCTTCCATATGTAATAACGTGTATCGTCATTATTGCTTTGTATTATACGATTAATAGCTTAGTAAATGCCAAGTCATTAACATCTATTTCAGGTGGTAATTTCACAATAGATGTCATGAAGTTTGGCAGTTTGATGTTTACTGTTCTTTCCTTATTCTTTTTGATCTATACAAATAGCTTTATTTTTAAACGGAGAAAGAAGGAATTTGGTCTATATCACTTATTAGGATTAGAGAAGAAACATATTAAAAAACTATTGATGATAGAGAATTTAATGATTGCATCCATTTCAATCATTAGTGGTATTTTAGTAGGTCTAGTATTTAATAAATTGGTTGGTATTTTTATGTTCGGGATGATGAAAGTTTCATTAGTATTGGAAGCTATTTCTTTTCCAGCGGTGTACAAAACCATTGGTACTTTTATCGTGATATTTATTATTATTCATTTCACTAACTTAAAGCAAATCCACTCCAATCATGTTATGGAGTTAATTAAAGGGAGCCAAATCGGAGAGAAGGAGCCAAAGGTGAAATTTGTTTGGGCTATACTTGGGGGAACTTTTTTACTAGCTGGATATATTTTTTCTTTCACGGTAACAGATCCAAAGGAAGAATTAAGTGCGCTCATTATGGCAATTGTTTTTGTTATTTTTGCCACCTATCTACTTTTTATTGCAGTGAGCATTGTACTACTAAAAATGCTTCGAAAAAAAGAAACCATTTACTATAGAAAAGAGAATTTTACGTTAATTTCAACCATGCTTTACAGGATGAAGCAAAATGCAGTTGGCTTATCAAATATTACCGTTTTAAGTACAGCCACCCTGATAGTAATGACTACTACGATTTCTTTATATTTGGGTATTAATACGATGCTTAATAATACCTTTCAATATGATGTATCCATTAAGAATGAAGCAGCAAGTGACGTAATAGGACAACAACAACTTCAAATATTGATGGATAGCAATAAAGAAAAGTATGGTGTGGAGATAAAAACTCCTATATCCTACCGTGGCGGACAGTTCGCGGCAGATCTAACAGGAGATGGAAAGGAAGAATATTTTTTTGTTTTACCACTTAATGATTATAACGAATTAACAAAAAAGAATATCCAATTGGAGGCAAACGAAGTGTTGCTCCTTCAAGACGAAGAAACAGCTACATTACAAGCTATCCAATTAGAAAATACATCCTTAAAAGTGAAAGATACGGTAAACGAGCTACCAATTGATACCTCTAAAACAAATAGTAAAGAGGCCAATTGGATTTATGTTGTAGCACCGTTAACTGGTGAATTAGCGTTACAACTGGACATAGAAAATTCACTTACTATGTATCAAGTTTTTAATTTAAAAGGTACCAAAGAGGCAGTAAATGAATTTTCCCACGCAATTGCAAATGAAGCTCAAACCATTAGCAATGTAGATGTAGAAGCAAAGTCTATTTATAAAGAATCTTTATTAGTCCGTTTTAGTGGTTTACTCTTTTTAGGAGTTTTTATCAGTACGGTTCTATTTGCAGAGACAGCTTTAATGATTTACTATAAGCAAATTTCAGAAGGCTATGATGATCGGAAAAGGTTTTCTATCATGAAAAAAGTTGGAATGAATAGAAAAGAAATTAAAGAAACGATAAGAAAACAAACACTTATTATGTTTTTTGCA
>DATMFU010000418.1:0-3098 GCA_035556015.1 Niallia sp.
CCTGCATCCCAATATTACTACGCATTTCGTCAGCTAGTTTTATTTGTACAACTCTTGAATTCAGAGCTTCATCAGACTTTTCTTCAATATTTTTCAGATTCATAACAGATAAAATGGTTGAAACTAATAATATTAAAACTATTCCGAAAAAAAATAGATTTAATTTAACACCGACTTTCATTTTAACGCCCCCTTGAATATTCAATATAAAAAAACTTCAAAAAATAAAGAGTTTCTTTTTACTATACTTTTTTAATCGTCAAATATTTATTTATTTAAAGTAAAAAAAGAATTATAAGTTAAAATGTTGGATGATAAATGAAATAAGTTTTGAATAGTCAGTATCGAAAGTTAAAATGGGACATAAAAAGAATTTAATACTTTTTGGATTAAAAATTTGTTTCACTAAATAAATTAAGGAATGTTTTTCGAACGAAAACATTCCTAAAAAATATTCATTATTCCTTCTACCTACCTACAGTTTTGCACACCTTTTTCCAGTATTCTCATTTGTAACAACGTCTCTTCATCTTTTATTTCTTTTTCTTTTCCATTTACTATCACGTCATATATTCCATCGTATACTCTGCCGTAGTCTCCTACTTCAGAAATAACTTTTTCTTCATGATAAAAGCCCTTTTCATCTAAATAAGTTAGTGTCCCATAATGCTCAGGAAGGTCAATACCAAAGTCTTTATTATTAGGCATGTAGAACAGTTTTAAATGCTCTTCCTGCCTGTCCTTTGTATGCTTTACAAACATACCATTCTTTCCATATACAACAAAACTTGGTCTCTCTTTCAAGCGAAAATAGCTAGACTTTACGGAAACTTTTAATTGATCATAATAAAAGTCTAAGTCAAAATAATCATTCATCCGTCCTTTTCCAAGCAATTGTCTTACATCGAAATGAACATGTTCTGGCTTTCCAAAGTAAGAAATCACTTGATCAATGGTATGACAGCCGTGGCCATATAAATAGCTATTATAGTATTCAAATGTATGTACAGACTCTGGAATTTCTGGTCTAAAATAATCATAGTGCATTTCAACTTCTAGAAGGTCGCCCAATTTTCCACTTTCAATAACCTTCAGCGTTGTAAGAAAATCAGAATCATAACGGCGATTTTGATAACATTGTACAAATAATCCTTTTTCTTTTGCATATGAAAAAATTTCTTCTGCTTCGCTATAAGTCATCATAAATGGTTTTTCTACTAACACATTTTTATTATGTTCCAGCGCCATTTTTGCATATTCGTAATGAGAGCTTTGTGTTGTTGCTACCACTATTAATTGAATATCAGAATCAGTTAATAACTCTTGTAGATTGCTAGTATAATATATTCCTTCATGCTTTTTCCAAGTATCATGCGCAGGATTTCTTCGATAAATAGTCTTTACGCGAATATTATTACGTTGTAAAACAAATGGTAGATGGTATCGATTTGTACTTTTCCCGTTACCAATATACCCAATGGTCAACATGGACTTCACTCCTTTGTTCTAATATCTGTATTATAAGATACTGACTAAAATAATTCTATTTTTTTCCTTTTCTATTCGATTTAAAGGTCCATGCAGCATTTTTACATTCACCATTTAAGCTCATATTATTAAACAAAAGTCCAATATTCCATTCATTTTTAAATAATAGCTCTTATTAAGAAACAAACCCCCTTTAAATTAATAAAGGAGATTTCTTTTTTAATAATGATTTAAATAAATAGGAATGAAAGACAAACCACTTTCTTCTCTAACTATTTTAGCTTCTTCTTCATTTGAAGCGTGAACTTCACTGAGAATATTAGATTTTTCTGAAATGGAAACTTCTATAACCTTTGAATTTTCATAATTACTAACTTTTCCTATTATAGTTCTATCACTTGTAAATTCTTTTGGAAGTTTTTTAAGATATATATCTAATTCTTTCATTTCATCATTTGAAAGAGGTTCTGCTATAAATCCATTTTCAGCTAACAATTCTTCTATAGTTGATTTATCATTACCATCCACTTGTTTTTCTACCTTACCATTCTTACTCATTGGTATTTTAATATCATCACCAATTTCAAGAATGCAGTCTTGTGGATCCTTTATCGGAGCAAAAATCATTATATATTCGTCCTTTTCTCCCTCTATTTCACCCTTACTAAAAATTGGAACGACTTTTTTTCCTGCTGATTTTAAAAATACACCAGATTTATTATTATCAACAATATAACCATACTTTTTATCTATTTTCCTTGCATTAAGAAATTTATTTTCTAATTTACTCATTACTTTGTATTGCATTCCATTTTCATCCGTATAGAGTTTTGTGTCAGAACCAGTAACAATCACTCTTGTTTCTAGAGCTGATAACTCTACCTTTTTAATCTTGTATGTTTCTCCTTCAAAAGAAAAGTTTTTATTTATTTCTACTGTTTTTCTTTTTGATATGGCAGATTTATCGAGTTTAAAACTTAGTGGCCAAATTGTTTGAACTGTACTAGCCTTGTTGTCATCATATATGGTTATGTTTTCAATTTCTAAACGAATATCCTGCCCTTCAAATTCTTTAATTGATTCAAATGATTCAGCCTCTGCCACTTTATTTTCCTTACTATCGTAATACCTGCTTCCCCACCCTACATTTTTTAATTTTTTATGTTTCTTTCCGACAATTAGGTTAATAGAAGTATTGCCTTCAAAAATATCGAGATAATAGTTCTCTAGATTTGTTTTTTCACTTTGATATGTCAATAAAAGTTTAGTCTCTTTATCATCCATTACGATCATTTCAAAATGCACTTTAATATCATGTTTCTCATCATAAAATGTTTGGTCAAGAGCTTGACCATAGCCCTGGTTTATTGCAGTCTTAACACCTGCATCATCAATATGTTTACTCGAGAAAATTTTATCATAAACCTTTTGGATAACTGCAAATGCGGGTGTAAAAGAAAACGTCAAAATAATAATTAAGCAGACTATTATTGCTAAAGAAAATCTTTTATAGAGAGTATTTCTTTTAATCAAGGTGCTTTTTACATTTTTCTTTTTAGCCTTTGTTAATCTACTAGAGTACTTATTAATATTACTTGATTCCAAATTTT
>DATMFU010000419.1:0-2921 GCA_035556015.1 Niallia sp.
CTATTCTTATCCGAAACAAGGAATTAGAAACACCAGATTTCACCTCAATACCTTATGAAGTCCTGGAAAAATTGGAGAAAAAATTAGTAGATTCCTATATTGGGTTTTTAAAGAATGAGAACATCTCCACGAAGAAAGATAAAGGCAATGTTGAACATAGAGGTCCAGCGGTTGTTGAACTTTCCATTCATGCTTTGAAATCGCTTTTTAACTACTTAACGACTGAAACGGAAAAAGAAGATGGTGAATGTTACTTTGACCGCAATGTTATGAGCAAGATCGTTCTCCATAAAAAGCGCGAAACTGCGAATCGTCGTGCGCGGAAAATCAGTTCTGTTATCCTCAATGAAGATGAAATTAATGAGTATCTTCATTTTATTGAGCATGAATATGTAAATACATTAGAAAATCAAAACCAAATCCGCTCATACGAACGTAATGCACTTCGGGACCTCACAATTAATTCGTTAATCTTAGGAACAGGGATGCGTGTTGGTGAAATCGCAAGTATTGAAGTAAAAAACATTAACCTTCGCAAGCGAACAATTGAGATTACTCGAAAAGGCGGTGTAGAGGATACGGTATTAGTTATGGGTAGCTCAATAGAAACATTAGAACGCTACTTGAAAGATCGCTTAGTGAAGTTCCCAAAAGCCGTTGATTCCCCTTTCCTATTCGTCACAAATTATGGCGGAGGGGTCACACCATTAACCAGAAGAGCAATCCAAAACATCGTTAATAAATATACCGCTGCATTTTCAAAAAGTGCTGGTATGAGTCCACACAAATTAAGACATTCATTTGCAGTAGATTTCATTCGTAATAATGGCGATATTGTGTTGCTAAGAGATCAGTTGGGGCATAATGATATAAAAACCACTAGCCTTTATACCAATATGGCCGATACAGATAGTTTAAGAATATTAGATAAAATGGATGAAAATCGTCAGCATTAATAAAATACTAAAAAATGAGGATTCCACGGGGATTTAACTAAACCTGGGGAATTTTAAATAAAAGATAGAAGGTCATTGAAAATCTTATTCCAATGACCTTAAGCTTAATTAGTATAACGAATATGTTCCGTCATTATCCCAATATTTAAACCAATCAGTGTTTCTAGTAAGACTGAAATTAACTGATACTTCTTTACCGATTCCTGAGCCAGAACCACCAACGCCACCAGTGATAGACTCATTGCCGTATTCGTAAAAATCTCCGTAAATCATCCACCAAATTTTATCCTTAGTAGTTAGTTTTGCTTTTGCAGTACCTTCAAATTTTTTAGCCTTATAATTGTCGCTTATTCCATCTCTATCCACTTGAACTGCTTCAATATACTCAAATTGTCTAAATGAGCCAGAGTTATACATATAAGCATAAACAACTAATGCAGGTTTATAGAATGTACTTACCGCCTGTTCGATACTTATTTTTTTCATAGTATAAGAGTTTGTTGAAACTGCTAGTGTTTGAATCTCAGTTTTGTTAGTTTTGTTGCTATTAGGGTTTTTGTGTAATTGTCTTGCTTTCTCTTGACTAATCCCTTGTCCTTTGGAAATTTCCTCTATAAATTCCTCATAAGTAATATCTTCAACAACCACTTGTCCATTTTCCTCTAATTCACCCAAGTTATTCAGATCAACTACATTGGTAGTGATAGAGTCGAGAGGGGCTGCGCTAGATGTTGATGGATTTAATGCTACGATTACCATAAGAGCTAATGCTCCTATGATTGTGAATAAAAATTTCTTCATCAATTATACCTCCTATTATTTAATTTCTAGCAAATTTTAACTCCTATGTAAATTTATGTAAATAGGTATTGATAATCATTATCTAATATACTAAAAATTTACTATTTTTGAAAAAATGTGGAAGTACATACTTCTATCTTATATAATTCTTTTACATATACTTTTTGAGGTGAGCAAATTGAAACAAGTGCTACTATTCTTATCTATCACGCTCTTACTGTTCGGATGTACTGTAGAAGAAGGTAGAGATTCTAATATTTCTATAGAAGAATTATATAATGGCAAATGGCTAGATATAGGCGTAGTAGGTAGTGCTGAATTACCAGATGTAGGGAATGTGAAATATGAATATGTGGAATTAAATGAAGTTAGTAATAGTGATAGAGTATTCGATGCTTTACTTATAACACCAGAAGCATTTGAAGAAGCCGATCAAAATAAATATATAGATTTTTATAACTCTGTAGATTATCCCGTTTTCTTTTTTGGAATAGAGGATTTCCAAATGTTTGCATTCATCAATGAAAATATGACAATAGAAAATTCTAGTTATGGCGATGATGCAGCTTATGTCCAAGGCTTTAAAAATATAAATGGAAAAAAAGAAGGTATGCAGTTAGTTAAAAGTAATACAAGTGATTCAGATGAATTGATGTTGGTTAGAACTTTCAATTTCATTAATGATAAATTTTAACTGAACACGCTAAAATTGTTTTAAAACTTAATTAGAATTATTAAGTAAAAATACACTCCTTCTAGAACACCATTGTCCTTTATTTCAAACACACTATAAAAACAAAAAGATGGTTCTGTTGACCATACACAGAATCATCTTTTTTATTTAATATAGTCCTTGATAATGTTAGAAATTACATAGTTTAATTATTAAAATACAACTGATTAAACCTATTTGGATAAAACCGAATGCCTGATGTTTTATAGCGATAAAATGGATCTTTGTTATTCCATCCAGTCCCCATGTTTGTCTTAGGCAATTTATTATTTTCGACTCCTGAAACAGTACATATGTAGAAATATTTATCAAGTAATTCATAGATTATTTGTTCAGTTAATGTACCTTCAAATGCTTGAGAGACAATCTTCGTTAAATAAAGATTCTTAGGTACCATATGTTCATAAACTAAACTTTCATTATTTTTTGAG
>DATMFU010000420.1:0-13136 GCA_035556015.1 Niallia sp.
CAGTAAAAGGTGTTTCTTCAATTGGGTTTCTTCTTTGCATAGGTGTAATAAAGGCGATTTTCTTTCCAGGATACTTTTAATTAAGCCTAACGCTACAATGTTTAAAGCTCCATAAAATTCATTCGGCAAAGTGCTATCAATATTTCCTAGTGGAACTCCCGTACCAAAGTCATTAGTGCATGTAAAGGACTGTAATAATATCAGCAATCCTCACTCATTTTAACGTAATCTGTTACAATTAGTGGGTAACTACTAGCATCTATTGTATCCTCTTTACTTGCTATACTCTTCCACTAAGCTCTAGGTTTGCGTGCTTTCGTCCAATTATTGTATGATATATATGACGTTGTTGCACCTAATACGCTGTTATGCTTTCTCCTATTATGACTCTACATTTACTTACTAAAAAGAAAAGTCAACAGTTAAACTGACTTACTTAGTATAGCCAATAGAGTTCTTAAGATCTTCATTCATCTCAAACTTCTTATCAATACTTATCCCACCATTAACAGTCCATTCTTCAGAGTAAATAGGTTTACTTTTCATATCCTCCTTATGTTTGTTTATATAATCTTTCGTCGAACATATCGCTTTAGCCGGACTTCCAACAGCAACAACGTTATCCGGTATATTTTTCGAAACCACACTTCCAGCACCTATTATTACGTTTTTACCAATAGTTACACCTGGTAAAATTATAGTTCCTGCACCGATAAATGTATTTTCTTTAATAGTAACTTTACCTATTTTTGCATAACCTATATGCCTGATTGTACTTGCATCATGAGCTAAAACATGAACTCTCGGAGCCAGTGTGCAATTATCCCCTATAGAAATTAACCAACAGTGCCCATAATCAAATAAAACTCCAGGTTGAATATTTACATTCTTCCCCAACTTCAAACCATTTCTAATTAAATCCTCTATAGTTCTTTCACCCTTGATTTTAGCTTTTATTTTTCTAAAAATTAACTTAATCAAGTTACTCCCCCCTTTTTTCATCTGTTACCTTTATATTACATAACATTAACGAAGGATTTTTAATTTATCTATATTCCGATTATAAAAGACAAAATAGCTTGTTAAAGGAGGGAGCTAAATTAAATCCCTCCTTTAACAAAGCTACGAATCCATTAATCCATCGATTTTCATAAATCTATATTTTCCCATGCAAGGTAAACTCGCTCGATTTTTGTTTCATTCAATAAGCGATTTCAGATTCCCGCCCCCTTCCTCAAGGAAGACGAGACTAAAATCGGGCTTTATCTCTACAGATGCTTCTCCGATCTTTTTGAGCCAGTCCCTTAACTGATAGAGACTTACATTATTTACTTGATACTATTTCGATTGAGTTTGTCTACTAGCCCCCAAAATGGCAATTAGGTGTTTCTATTCCATTTGTAATTCAATTTTTGACAAAAAAAAAACTCCTCTAGTGAATTACTTGAGGAGATTATCGCATAATCTATATCTACTTGAAATATGATTATTATCTGACACTTACCTAAAATAGATAATTGGATTAGAAATAAACTATAAAGTTAGTGGAATATTAACTACATCAGGTCTACCCACTGAGTAATACTCTATATTGCACTTTTCAATATTGTTTAATTCGAAACAATTTCTACCATCAAAAATGACTGGTGTCTTCATTAATTCCTCAAAAGTGTCTAATGGAATAGTAACAATTTCTTCCCACTCTGTTACAATAAACACCATATCTGCTTCGTGCAGTGCCTCATGCATAGAATTCACATAACTTACTTCCTTTGGTAAAAGTGCTTTGGCATTTTCCATGGCTATTGGATCATACGCAACTACTTTAGCTCCATGTTGAACTAATTTATTTACAATAGTGATAGAAGCAGCTTCACGCATATCATCCGTATTTGGTTTAAAGGCTAGACCAAGCAGAGCAGCCTTTTTACCTTCTAAGCTACTGAAACGCTTGAGTGCTCGTTCAACAAGCTTATTTGGCTGATTGTTATTAACATTCATAACTGCTTCTAATAACTGAAACTCATGACCTACATTTCTAGCAATTTGAACTAAAGCATGTGTATCTTTTGGGAAACAAGATCCACCATATCCAATACCAGCATTTAAAAATTTAGAGCCAATTCTAGTATCTAAGCCCATGCCATACGCTACATCTTCTATATTAGCACTTAATTCCCCACAAATATTTGCTACCTCGTTAATAAAACTAATTTTAGTTGCTAAAAATGCATTAGAAGCATATTTTATCATTTCCGCACTATGAATATCTGTTTTAAAAATAGGCAAACCAAATGGCTTATTGATTTCTTCCATAATGTCAGTAGCTTGTTCATTTTCTGCCCCAATAACAATGCGATCACCATGAAACGTATCATGAATAGCAGAACCCTCACGTAAAAATTCCGGATTTGACACTACATGAAATTTAAAATCTTCTCTTAAAGAATTTCGAATCCATTGTTTTACTTTATAATTTGTACCTACTGGAACTGTACTTTTAGTCACCACAACAATACCATTTTTTTGTATGTTAACTGCAATATCCTTAGCTACTTGTTCAACAAATCGTAAGTCAGCTGCTCCATCTTTCTTTTGAGGGGTACCAACTGCAATATAAATTACCTCCGCATTAGCAAAAGCCTCTCCATGACTGGTAGTAAATTGCAAGCGATTTTCTTTAATATTTTTACTCATTAATTCATCTAGACCAGGTTCATAAATAGGAGAAATCCCAGATTTCATCATTTCTACCTTTCTTTCATCTACATCAACACACACAACATTATGACCAATTTCAGATAGGCATACACCGGTTACTAATCCTACATAACCAGTCCCTACTACAGCAATTCTTCTCATTCCTATCCTACTCCTTCACTACCATTTCTTGTTTAAATATTTGTTTTAAATATTGAAAAACATCTGTACGTAAATCTTCACGGTTTAAAGCAAAATCCAAAGTTGCTTTAACAAAACCTAACTTATCCCCTACATCATAACGAATACCTTCAAAGTTATAAGCTAAAATAGTCTGTGAAGCGTTTAAATGATTAATAGCATCTGTTAACTGAATTTCTCCACTGGCACCAGGTTCTTGATCATCCAAAATTTTAAAAATTTCAGGTTTTAGTATATATCGGCCCATAATAGCATAATTAGAAGGAGCCTCTTCTATCTTAGGTTTTTCTACAAAAGAACCAACTCGGAAGACTCCATTTACATTACCTATAGGTTCTATAATACCATATTTAGACACATCCTCATCCGCTACTTGCTGTACTCCTACTACTGATGAATGATAATGATCAAAGACTTCTAATAATTGTCGTAAGCAAGGCTTGTCTGATTTAACAATATCATCGCCAAGCATAACTGCAAAAGGCTCATCACCGATAAACTTCCGTGCACACCAAATAGCATGACCCAATCCAAGGGGCTCTTTTTGACGTATATAATGAATATTGGCTAAATTAGATATTTCCTGTACTTCTTCTAAACTTCTAATCTTATTCTTCTTAGCCAGTGTTTCCTCTAACTCATAGGACTTATCGAAATGATCCTCAATTGCACGTTTACCACGTCCACTTACAATTATAATATCTTCAATACCGGAAGCAACAGCCTCCTCTACTATATATTGAATAGTCGGCTTATCCACAATTGGAAGCATTTCTTTTGGTTGAGCCTTTGTAGCAGGAAGGAAACGTGTCCCTAAACCCGCAGCTGGAATAATAGCTTTCCGTACTTTCATTAATTTAACCCCCAAAGATTTCCTTCATTCTTAATTTATATTCTCTTTTTCAAAGCATTCCATGCATAATTTATAAAACACCACAAAGCATGAAATACACTCAATTTTTCTATATCACGATACATTCTCCAATTTCCCATAGACATTTTAAGTTTGTTACTAGAAATCGAACCTTGAACTTTTCTATATTTAGATAACGGATCTTGAATTCCATAGGCTTTATGCCCTTTTTTTAAAATAGATAGCCACATGGCAGTATCTTGTCTTGTTCTAATATTAGGCATTTGAACTAATCCTAGCTTTTCAGTGTCTAACATGACTGTTAAACAACCTATTATTGTATTCTTTAACAATCCTTGATAATCAATGCTAGGAGGTACATTTATAACTTTATCAGTTTCTGAACCATCTTCACCTATAATATGATAAGCGGTAAAGGAAAAAGCAATATTTTTTTCTTGCATAAAAGAAACTTGCTTTTCCACTTTTTGAGTACACCATAAATCATCGCTATCCAAAAACGCTACATATTTGCCTGCTGCTACTTTTAGTGCAGTATTTCTAGCAATCGCTGCCCCACTATTTTGTTCAAGCTGAATAAGTTTTATTCTCCTATCCTTTTTAGCCTCTCTCTTTACTATTTCAATAGTTTTATCTTGTGAGCAATCATCACATATTATCATTTCCCAATTTTTGTACGTTTGTTTCCTGACAGATTGTATAGTTTCTAATATATATTTTTCTGCATTGTAAGTCGGTGTTATAACTGACACTAAAAAGGATTGATTAGCCATATTCAATGAAACTCACTTTCAAATAATTTTAACTATAAATAAGATTTAATATCCTTTAACTTTCAGTTTTTTCTCACATAGGGTTTCTTTATCTTTTAATTTCATAATCATTTTATCTTAAATTCTTTTTATAAATAGAATTACTTCATTAGTATTAAAACTTCTCTCAATGTTCAATTATAATTATTTCACAAACACAGTTTAAAATAAAATTCACCCTAAAAAACACTTTAATGATTAAGTCATATCCTTAATTACTTTCGGTATTTAACTGTCTCTTTAATCACTCTCAACATTAAACTTTTACCATTTTTAATATTTCTTTTCTTTTTCAAATAAAATAAAACTATTAATACTATCGCTACTGGAAGGTTAAACATTCTCCTAAACATCGGTCCTTTTCCTATAAAAGTTGAATCGTTTAATCGAGAATCTATACTCCTCTTTTCATGATAAACAGCTATATAAGGTTTATATCCTATCGAGTAGCCTTTCCTAAACAAATCATATAGAAAAATATTCTCTTCTCCTGAAGGATATGCAGTACCTAAGCCAAAATTTATATCAAAAACTATATCTTCTCTTGCTACTTTACCAAGATTTAAGAAGATTTCAATTGACGATTTGTTAAAAACCCCTCTAAAACCAATTTTTTCCATATGTTTATTTGGATAACTTTTGTATAACTGTTTTTTAATAGGATCCTCTATTTGATAGCAAATAATAGAACTATTACTGCTTTCAAAGTCATTAGAAATTTTTCCCAAAGCATTCGTAGGATACCAACAGTCATCATCGGAAAAAGTGACTATAGAACCTACTATATACTTTAAACCTATATTTCTTGCGTTGGATAGGCCACGTTGATTGGTTTTAATATGTTGATAACAAAGATTATATTCTTCTAAAATATCATCAACTTTATCAAAGTTATCCTGCGAAACAATAATAACTTCAAATTTTTTGTAAGTTTGATTATCTAGGCTATCCAATAGCCTCCTTAATTCCTTTGGCCTATTACCTAAGGTAGGAACTATAAGACTCAACATTTAAATCAATCTCCTAACTTTCTTGCTATTATTAATTTGTCCAAGTATCTATATATTCCCCTACTCTTTTTTCCCATGTATTCTCTAGAGCAACTTTAGAGCCTATCTCCCCTAAATTCTCTCTTAAAATTTTACTATCCAGTAAAATATTCAGTTTTTCTTCCAATAACTTATTGTTTCCCTCAACATAAGGAACTATATATTTATCTAAAGAAGTACCTTCTAACAAAGTTTTCATTTGAACATTTTCACTTATAATAACTGGTTTCCCTAAAGCTAGAGCCTCCAAAGGGGCTATTCCAAAAGTCTCATAAATGCTATTTTGAATATATATATCCGAATAATAATAAGCACTTAATAATTCTGCCCTGTTTAGAGTCCCTATATAGTGTATTCTACTATTGTCAAACTCTCTCTCTACCTCGCTATGAATACTCCCTTTAGGCCCTGCTACTACAAGAATAAAATCATCTCTTTGTATAGCATGTATAGTTTTCAAAAGTGATGTTATACCTTTAATTTTTTGAGTACCTGTCGCTGTAAAAATTATTTTTTTACCAGGATTGAGCTTTAAATTACTTTGGTAAATATTAAAATTGGGTTTAACGTTCAGAAAATATTCTTCTATACCATTAGGTATCACGTCTAATCTTTGAGGGTTAATTTTATAAATCTCTATTATCATTTTTTTTAAATCTTTTGACACCGGAAGTACTTTATCGGAATACTTCATCAATAAATACTCTACAATTAAATGATATTTTTTCAACTTTGACCCTTGTTGTATCTCCGTGTGTACTAAACCATGAACAGTATAATAGAAGGGTTTTCTTTTAAGGTACTTTATTATAATTAGTGCCAATATATTACTAACACCAAAGTGAAAAACATGATATATATCCGCATTACTTGCCAATAAATTCTTTAAAAATATTATTACGTTCTTATCCCAACTACATTCAATACTTATTTTTCCAGATTTTATAAACTGTCTATATAAATTCAAAAAAACTCTTTGGGGACCTGTCATTGGGCTATCCAAGTCATTTTTAAGTGCACCTATTAAGTTTACCTTTTTCAATTATACTTCACCTCTCACTTCAGATTATAAGTATAATTAATCTCTGTTAGCCGATTCAGAATTAAAGCTTCGACACTAGTATTAAATCTTATACCTATATAAGTCTCAATCAATTTTCCGACATGGCTAGTGCCCCAATACGCTGAAGTATCTTCTCCTGGTAAAACCCCAGATATATACTGGATAATAAAACCAATCTCCTGATATCTTTTCCTGTGGCATGAAACTGATTGACAATAACACTTTCTTTCAGCCAGCCCCAAATACGCTTCACCGCATTCAATTTCGGAGAGTATGGCGAAAAAAAGAAGAGTAAGGCAAACCTTGTTCTCTTCCAAAAAGGTTTTAAGAGCTTGGAATTATGAATCCGAGCGTTATCCAAGATCATGACGACGTGCCATTTTTATGTTGAGCAAAAATATAACGCAGAAAGGCGAGAAAGGTTTCAGGATTACCCTGTTCGTTCTCAAAAATTCTTCATTCTAAATATTGACACAACCAAATAAACTGAATCCTGCATGATGACCATAGATGGGGATTTGTTTTCCTTTTACACTTCAAGTGGAACGCAAGGCTTAATAATCACGAATATGATTTTCATCCTTATATAAAAAAACTAAATTGTTTACGATATTTTCCCATACCTAGTTCTCGTTGGAACGCTACTTATTTTTAACAATTAGCAAGTTAAGGGTAAATGTTGTTGGGCGCGTATAGCCGAATCCTCAGCATTTGAGCATATCATTAATGCCACTAGGACATCGTGATTCCAGACCTCTTTTGACAGTACATATCTCAAAATCCGTGTATCCTAACAAGATCCACAGCTAAACCCTTTATCCAATGTAATATGTTTCAACACCCACTTTACTTCTTGTTCTTTTTTGGCGTCAAAAAAGGAGTTTTGTCGGGTGAATACTCGCGGTGCAATAAAGCTTCCCCCACCTCGGTTAAAATTTTTATCCTTGCCAATTAGAAGAATAACAGAGCCACTCGTTTCACCAAAGTTGCCTTTTTAATGGTTTTCTTATGCGTCTAAAGTTGTTCCACCGTCCACCCGTGGTCATTTCTAATCGTTAACACTCCTTTATTCGTTCTGATAGGAGCAGTATAGACGACATGGGTCGCCATTAAAATTAAATATATCGGAGAACTAGGCTCATTATATAGTTCCTCTTTCTCTAAAATTAATTGCTAGACTTTATCTTACTTAATATACGAAACTTTATTATATTCGGGATTCTTTTAGGAACTAAATATAATAATTTAGGCTTTTTTATAATGAACCGTATTGAAGACATGTACTCTTTTTTATAAATCTTTTCTAGTAAATCATAATAAAGTAAACTATCTAACAGTCTTATTCTCCTATCAGAAAGTGCATCTACTACATCACGATTTTTAATAAAATCAGGTTCCTTCAGCAAGAACTCTGTGGTACTTATTGTCTGAGTAAGCAGCTCCCTTTTATTAGTCGTCATAAGAGAGCCTAATCGTTGCCTATAATAATAATATGGTTCATTCAATAAGACAGCTGACCTAGTTTTCAATAAACACTCTAAATATAGTTTGAAATCTTCACCATACTTTAAATGCTCATCAAATTTTATATTATTTTCTTCTAAAATAGCTCTTTTTATCATAGGTTGCATCCCTAAATCTTCATTTATAAAAAACTCAGGAGTTAACTTCATTGTTTGAAAATCATTCATCTTCTTATTTTTCAGTTGAGTACTCCATGGCTTATTTTCACCTTCAAAAATCAAATTAATATCATCTGTAATCATTTGGATAGAGTTAATTTCCGCTACACTTATTAATCTTTCTATTCTAGTACTCTCCCACCAATCGTCACTATCTAAAAAGGCAATCCACTCTCCTTTTGCCTTTTCAATTGCTCTATTTCTAGAATAGGAAGGACCTTTATTTTCTTTGTTTATTAAAATATTAATCCTAGAATCAGCATATGACTGCACTATTTTTAAAGTGTTATCTGCTGAACAATCATCTACTATAATTATCTCCAAATTTTTGTGCGTTTGAGCTAATACAGAATTAATACATTGCTTAATATATTTTTCCACATTATAAGTAGGAATAATAACTGAAACTAAGTTGTTCTCCATTTTTCCATCCTTCTCTTAACAAATTGTAAAAATAAACTCCTCAGTTCTTTATCCACGTATATCGTCAGCCCTAAAAATAAACAAACAAAAAATGAACTTCCAACAATTGGGTGGAAATATTTCTTTACTATTAAGCTTAATAAAATTGTTAAACCAAAAGACAATAAATTAAGCAATGTACCTTTTTTTAGAATTTGTATACTAAATTTTATATTGAATAAAGTAAAGCCTATTAATAAAAGTATCTCTATAATTACCACAGTCATAGCTCCGCCTAAAGAATTATACTTTTGTCCTAAGAAATAATAACAAAAAATTGCTAATACTAAAGAGACAAACATGACAAGAGTTCTTTTGGATTGATAACCTCTAGTAGTTAAAGAATCTGCTAAAGGAAAATTAATAGACTGTAATAAGACCACAACGGACAGAATAGAAAGTAACGGGGTTACATTAGACCATTCCTTTCCGAACACCAAATTAACCCACCAATCAGAATATAATAAAAAGGGTAAAACCATACACACTCCTAATATACTCATAATTTTAGTCTGAATGATACTCATTTTTAGGTGTTTTTGCGTCTGTCCACTCGATCCATATTTGAATAGCATTGGATAAAAAGCTGCTGCAACAATTCCAGGAACTTGATATAAAACTAATGGAATTCTATAAGCTGCCGAAAAATAACCTACCTCTTTTAATGAAGTAACTTTTTCAAGGACAATAGAAGGAACTTGAGGTAGCATCATAACAAATAATCCACCTAAAGTATAACTTATCAAACCATCAAGCAAGTTTCTATCCCACCCTCTTAATAAAGAGGTTCTTCTTGTTAAAAGATATATACTATATAAGCCACCAATTAGACTTGAAAATCCATAAGCGGCTGCTAATAAGGTTAAAGGCCATTTAAACAGTAAACCTAAAACTAAGGTAGTGGCTGTCACTATTCCTGATAAAATTCTAATATAAGCTGTATAGTGCATTTGCTGTACAGCTTGGAAATAGACAACTCCTACCCCCTGCAAAGCCGCGCCAATAATTGTTGGATATGTCATTAAATAAATGATTTTTTTCATATATTGGTTACTATATAAAGACTCAACTAATACAAAAAGAATAACTCCAACTATACCAACAAAAATAAGTCTAATCTTAAAATGACTACCTACTAAACTAGGTAGGTCTACTTTCTCTTCTTTAGTAGCTTCTCTAATAAATGTATGTGATAACCCCATATCTGTAAAATAACCTGCTATTGTAGCAATAGCTAACCCAATGCTAAGGATTCCATAATCAGTAGCACCTAGATACCTTGCAACAAGGATAGTAGCAAAAGCTGAGATAAGTCTTACAATAACATTACTCGCAAATAGATATGAAGCATTTTTCAATATAAGTTTCATTACTCACCAACTACTATCAATTTATCTATTTACTTAGAATAAGTAAATTTCATTCAAATATTTTCATACTACCACATAATAAAATTAGTCATCGCTCTAAACATCGTACGAAGCTGGATCATTTCTTAAAAAATGGAGTATGCAATGAAGACTATTTACTCCAACTTATATTATTTTTATAAAAATCCAATACCTTATCTATACCACTATTTAATTTATACGTAGGCATCCAGTTTAGAGAGGAAATAGCTTTCTTATTAGCCAATAAACTATCTTTTATGTCTCCGTTTCTTTCCTCTGTATAAATTGGTTGAATTTCAATATTCATTTTTTCTAAAAAGATATAAATCAGTTCATTTACACTAGTTTTATAAGCAGACGAAATATTATAAACATTATGACCGCCCTCTAATAAAGCTTTAACATTAGCTCTAGCTACATCCTCTACATAAATAAAATCTCTTGTTTGCTCACCATCACCATAAATAACGGGTACCTTACCTTCAACGAGCAAATCACCAAAAATAGCTACTACCCCACCTTCCCCCTTAGCATCTTGCCTAGGTCCATACACATTACTATAACGAAAAATAGTATAATCAATGTCATATAAGTCATGTGCAAGTTGCAAATATTTCTCTACTGTATATTTTGATAACCCGTAAGGAGACATTGGATTAATAGGATGATTCTCATCAATTGGTAAGTACTGAGGTTCCCCATATACTGCAGCTGAAGAAGCAAATACAATTTTTCGTACATTATTAAGCCTTGCTGCTTCAATCACATTTAACGAGCCTCGAATATTAATTTGCTCATCTTTTAACATATCTTTTACTGATTCTGCTACACTAACTTGGGCAGCTTGATGAATGATATATTTAGGTTGAAACTCTGTAACTGTTTCGATTAATGCTACTTCATCTGTAATATCTACTTCATAGAATTTCACTTTATCGTTTTGAAAGTTTCCTATTTTTCCTGTCGATAGGTTATCAACTACCGCTACTTTATATCCTTCTTCTAACAACTTATCTACAATATGCGAACCAATAAATCCCGCTCCACCTGTTACTAGTACCTTCTCCATCTATATACCCCTATTCTATTAATAATTTTCATCTTGCTCCGTCACCAGTGAGGCAAACTCTTACAGTTTTTAATAATATTTTAAAATCTAACCACAGACTTTGGTTATGTATATAATAACGATCTAACTCGAGTTTTTCCCTCGGTGTAATTTCATATCCTCCGTTTACTTGTGCCCAGCCTGTTAAGCCTGGTGTCACTTTCAACCTGTCAATGAAACCGGGAATTTCTTCATTAAATTGCGCTGTAAATATTGGCCTTTCAGGACGAGGTCCTACTAAACTCATTTCACCTTTTAAAATGTTCCATAGTTGTGGCAACTCATCAATCCTTGTTTTTCGAATAAACGCCCCAACCTTGGTTACTCTAGGATCATTTTTTTGTGCCCACTGTGCACCATTTTTCTCTGCGTCAATTCCCATAGAACGTAATTTAACAACTTTAAAATACCTACCATTTAGCCCTACTCTTTCCTGCATAAAAAACATAGACCCTGGTGTTTCAACTTTAATAATAATTCCGGTAATAATGATTATAGGGAGTGCTATTATCAACCCTAAAAATGCAAATATAATATCCAAAAACCTTTTAAAATAATAATATGGCACCACTTTAGAATGCGCTTCGTCATAGTGTTGTACCTTCTCAAGCGTTGCAGCATATTCCCTAAAAAAATCACTTTTTTCACTATTCAGCCACATAGTATTATCACCTTTTTTTAAAAATTTAACATAATTATTAATTCATAACTATTACTCTCATGACATTTATTACTTTCTTCAATCATCCCCCCATTCATTTTCCGAATACTAACTTTTTATAAATAAATAGTTAATGAGAAAACACGTCAAACACATCTTCTCTCATTAACCATCTAAAAAAAATCGGATTTTTTCAATAAATCTATTAAAAAGTTATATATATTGGACGATAATATAGATAATATGGTTTAATATAATAAATTCGGGCATCTAACCCGCCCTCACACCATACTCCTGACGACGGGCGTCTAAGGTGTGCGAATATAGGCCACCCACAGTATGATCGAGTGCTTCCGTTGATAACGGTTAGGAAGCCTCACCGGTCAATGCTGCTGACAAGCTATGAAGTTTTTTAAAATAGACCTAAAAATTTCTTCATTTTTATCTTCTGTGGCATTTCCTTATACACTTGCTTTCCTTCTACTAATAGCTCGGAATTTCCCATAAACAAATAGACCATGTTTTTGCCAAAGCCCTTTTCAATTTCACTATAAGCTCCTTGCATATTAAAGCTTCTGCTTGTGATATTGTGAGCATCTGAGGCAATGAAATGAGTCAAATTCGCTTCTATTAATTGATGCGAAAACTTCTTAATTTTCTTGCCAAATCCCCCGGTAATACTCGCTGCTGTTACTTGTGTTAATGCACCCTTTTCGACAAATTGATATAACAGATTAGGATTAGTAATAAGCTCTTGATTTCGTTCTGGATGAACAATAATTGGCGTAAGCCCCTTTAATTGAATGTCATATAATAGTTGCTCAGCATAGCGTGGAACATGTCCTGAGGAAAATTCAATAAATAAGTATTGTGTTTGATTAAGCGTGAGAATTTCCCCTGCTTCATAGTCAGCGAGAACGTCCCCATTAATTCGCAGTTCTTGTCCAGCAAGTACGGTAAGAGGAATAGATTCTTTTGCAAGAACCTCATTCAATTTCTCTACTTGCTGTAAAATAAATTCTTTCTTGTTTTCAAACTGCCCGTTTTTATGATGGGGAGTTGCGATAATTGTATGAATCCCTTCTGCTACGGCTTGTTTCGCCATTGCTATACTTGCTTGTTCATCCATAGCT
>DATMFU010000421.1:0-7042 GCA_035556015.1 Niallia sp.
AAATCGATAAAGAAGATTATTCTGATTAAATAAATCGATAAAAACGATTAAGAGGTTGTTCAAAAATGGAGATTAAACAATTGATTACTTTTAAACATGCAGCAGAAAACTTAAACTTTACACAAACTGCTAAAAAACTAAATTTTGCTCAATCAAGTGTCACAGCTCAAATTAAAACGCTTGAAGAAGAAATTGGTAAACCTTTATTCGAGCGATTAGGTAAACGATTAATTTTAACAAATGCAGGAGAACAATTTAAAAACTATGCGGAAAAAATGATTCATTTAAGTGAAGAAGCCATAACCATTATTAATGGAGATGATGAGATATCTGGAACTCTCACAATTGGCGCCCAGGAAAGCCAATGTACTTATCGATTACCAACTATTCTTAAAGCTTTCAAATCAACTTTTCCTAAAGTAAAGCTAGTATTTAAACCTGCACATTCTGATGAAATGGCAAGAAAACAACTTATGGAAGGAATATTAGATGTTGCCTTTATCATGGATCAAAGAAAACCAGAAGGATCGTTGAGAGTAGAGGAACTTATGAAAGAAGAATTAAAACTAGTTGTTTCCTCTAATCATCCTAACTCCGTATTTTCTATGGATACTTGGCAACAAGAGACCTTTTTGCTTACGGAATCTGGATGCTCATATAGAAATATTTTAGAAGAAATATTAAATGCTCATGGTATATATCCTATCGATAAAATAGAATTTGTTAGTATTGAAGCTATTAAACAATGTGTAATCGCAGGGTTAGGTGTTGCGTTACTACCTGAAATGGTAGTAAAAAGAGAACTAGAAGAAAAACGTATGAAGATACTACAATGGGATGCAGCATTACCAAACCTTTATACACAAATTGCTTGGCATAAAGATAAATATATGTCACCATCTTTAAATGAATTTATTAAATTAACACGTAAGATGTTTCTGTCTTTATAACATCTTCTTTTACTAAAGGATTATAATAGTATGAATATTCAAGAAGTGGTATGATTGAATAACAATATTTAACAAATGATTGGATAAAAGGGGAAATGCATGTGGTAAATTATAATGGTCGTAGCTTTGCTTCGATCCAAAATACAGATAACGGTGAAGTTTCTTCTAAGACTATTTTTAATTACGAACAAGATGGTCAAATCATCTTAGCTACCTATAGTGGAGGAGAAATTGTAAAAGGGACACTTATTGGTGTTGTAAAGGAAGACGGTAGTTTAGCGTTTCGATATAACCATGTTAACCTTAAAAATGAAATACGAGGTGGGCATTGTATTTCTACTCCTCAAATTTTACCTGATGGGCGAATTAGATTATATGAAAAATGGAAATGGCATGATTCTGAAAATACAGAAGGTAATTCTATTATTGAAGAAATTCGCATATCAAACGATTAAACTACTAAATTATCGTATATAGACTGGTAGGGGAGGTTATGTTTATTGGAGATGTTACATAGAATAAATGATATTTATTTCGGTGTAGCAACCGAATTTGATAGCAAGTATCTAACACCAATCATTCAAAACTTGCAATATAAAGTGGAAAATGAGTGGGATGATTATAATGAGGTATATCATTGCTGCAACTTGATGGAGAAAGTTCGAAAGAATACAGATATGCATATGGATTACCATGTGATGGTCAAAGATGAAAATTATGTAGGGATTGCCCTTGTAACTAGAGGACAGATTGAATATGATACCTTTTTCAAAGAGCCTCTACCAATACTAGAAAATAATACGAATAATGTTTTGATATTAAACTATTTTCATATTTCCAAAGAAGGTAGGGGAAATGGGCAACGATGGCTTAAGGAAATAATCATGCCATATTATCAATCTAGAAATTATAAAACAATCTATGTGAAATCAAGTCATCAGAAGGTATTCTCTTTGTACAGCCGTTTAGGTGAAGTGATAGGAGAATATTCGAGCAGTAGTGATAATCAGTTATTTGAGAGAACAGGGAAAATTTTTAAAGTAACGCTTTAATATGCTCGTAATATGGATTGTGAGTTTTTGTTCTTTTCTTAAGGAGGAGATGCATTGGAGTTGATTTTTATTAGGCACGGACAGGGTGAACATACTTTGAATATGCCAAGTAGCTTACATATTCAAGATCCAGCACTAACGAAAGAAGGTATCCTTCAAGCACAATTACTTAGAAATCAATTTCTATTATCTGTAACAGACCTAATCGTAATTAGTCCAATAAGAAGAACCTTGCAAACAGCAATGATATGGAGTGAAGGAATTGACTGTACTAAAATTATCACTCCATTGGTTTCTCCAAGAATATTTCCTTTCAAAAAGAAATCAAAAACACTTCCTTGTGATGAGTTAATGAGAAGAGAAGCGATTAAAATCGAATTTGCAAAGTATACTCTCCAAGAAGATTTGCCTACCCATTTATGGGACAAATGGAATAAATACATTACCAGAACAAGAGTTTAATTTATTAGCAAATGATTTTCTCGTATGGTGCAAACAACAAAAGAAGAAGAGAATATATATTGTTTCCCATGACGGCACGATAACTTCATATCGACAAATAATTTTGGATAAAAAACTTACAAGAGATGATTTTCCAACAGATGCAGGATGGTTTCAAGTTACATATCCATAAGTGGAGTGAAATAAATTAGATTCATAAGGGGGATGATTTTATTCGAACAATTGTTAGTAATATGGCATTCTCTATACTAACTGTTTTTGTTTTAGTTCAAATATGGGATAGTTGGTTAGGAATAATTCCTCTCGTTTGTCTATGGGTACTCTATGACTATGCAAAAGGGTTGGAGAAGAATGTTGAAAAGAAGACAAGAAGGATCGGGACAATTACTTACTTTGTAACGGGGATTTTAGGGTTATTGGTATTATTCTTTTAATAGTTGAGTAGGAAGAAAAATTTTCGTCCTATCGTGAAATACAGTATTTAGATCTGATTAGCATATCAATGACCGATCTATTGATATGCTATTTTTTATTTATGTGTGCGTCCATTTTTTTAAGAAAAAACCTGCTAAAACCCTTTAATTAGAAAGGAAGCTAATATGAAGAATATTCTATTAAAGTATATGGCTGACTTAACTTCTCTTAGTGAAGAGGAACAGCGAGCAATCACGGAAAGTTTGAAGATTGAGGAATATAAAAAAGGGAAGCACCTACTTAAACAAGGAGAATTTTCTTCTACTAAATGTTATTTTGTTTTAAAGGGATGTGTTAGACAGTTTTATATAGAAGAATCAGGTAAAGAGGTAACATCTAACTTTTTTACGGAAGAAGAAGCTATCCCAATTATTAACGAACAGAATCAAGCTGAATCAGCCAAGTATTCATTAGTATGTATAGAAGACTGCATTTTAGTTGTTGGCGACGTTCATTCAGAAACAACGATGTTTAACAAATATCCTCAATTAGAAACAATGATACGTAAAATGATGGAAATAAATCTTGGTGAAATACATGAAAAATTAGGGGAGTTTATTATGTCTTCTCCAGAAAAACGGTACGAATCCTTATTAATGAAACGTCCACAATTGGTAGAGCGTGTACCACAGCATCAATTAGCAAGTTATCTTGGAATCACTCCTGAATCATTAAGTAGAATAAAAAAGCGAATGAAAAAAATAACGCAGATAAATAAATAGTATCCACTTTTCACAGTCCACTTTCTAAACAAAGAACTAAATTACGCTCCAACGATTACTTAATCCTATCATCCTACTAATTAATAACTATAAATAAACATTTTTAAAAGTCCTTTGAAAATTAACTTAAGTCAATGAATGGCCTTCATCCACTTGTTATGATGAAAGAAAATTGGAGGAGGTTTTTATGAAAGCAATCATTAGTAATAAATATGGTTCACTAAGTGTATTGGAATTAAAAGAGGTAAGTAAGCCTTTACCAACGAAGAATCAAGTATTAGTAAAAATACATTCAGCATCTTTGAATTTTGGTAACGTGGTTCTGTTACAAGGCAAACCTATCTTAGCTCGTTTTGCTTTTGGACTAATAAAACCCAAATACTCCATACCAGGCGGTGACATAGCAGGGACAGTGGAAGTGGTTGGTAAAGACATAAAGGGATTTAAAGTAGGGGATGAAGTTTTTGGTGATCTATCTGGTTGTGGTTGGGGCGGTTTTGCTGAATATGTAGCTGTTCCAGAACATGCTTTAGCATTAAAGCCAGCCAATATCTCTTTCGAAGAAGCTGCTGCCACACCGATGGCAAGTGTAACTGCCCTACAAGCATTACGGGATGTAGGTAAGATTAAGTCGGGTCAGAAGGTATTAATTTATGGGGCATCTGGTGGTGTAGGTACTTTCGCGGTACAAATAGCAAAATCATATGGTGCTGAAGTAACTGGTGTATGTAGTACGAGAAATATAGAAATATTACGTGCTATAGGAGTCAATCATATCTTGGATTATACAAAAGAGGATTATACACAAGTTAAGGAGCATTATGATTTGATTCTTGGTGTAAACGGTTCTAATTCTATATCTACTTATAAACGTCTACTAAAACAAAATGGGAACTTTGTACACGTAGGAGGTTCCGAATCTCAATTATATCAAACAGTAATCCTTGGACCTTTTATTTCAATGTCGGGTACCAAGAAAATGAAGAGCTTCTTACAGCGAGCTAACCATGAAGATCTAAATGTTGTAAGGGGATTACTGGAAACTGGCAAAGTAAGACCAATCATAGATAAACAGTATAAATTGAGTGAAATAACTAAAGCTTTCGAGTATTTTCAGGAAGGTCATGCACAAGGTAAAGTAGTGATTACTGTATAAGGAGAAAGATATCATTATTTTTTTCTGTATTCTATGGAATCGAATTAACGACAATTTAATTAAAGGCTCTCCTCAAAATAGGATAGCCTTTTTTATATACCACAAACGGGTAAGAAAATAGAAAATTTTTTCTGCTTTTCTTCGAATTCACACCAATTGTATATATTTTTTGCCACGATTTTTAACAAAAAATGTTGTGGAATGTTGATAGAATTACGCTGAACTCTTCTATATAGTTAAATACATAAGGAGATGAATCATATGATTGGTATGAATATTCGTATTTTACGTAAAAAGAATAAATTAAGCCAGGAACAATTAGCTGAAAAGGTAGATGTGTCACGTCAGACAATAGCCAAGTGGGAAAACGGGGAAGGATTACCGGATATTAATAAATGTAAAATACTAGCTGATATTTTCCAAGTAACATTGGATCAATTTTCAAGTGATATGAAGGAAGAAGAGGTTATGAAGATCGGTCCTAAAGGGAAACAGTTTTTTGGGGTAGTAAAGGTAGGTGAACGTGGGCAAATTGTCATTCCAAAACAGGCACGTGACATGTACCAGATCCATGCAGGTGATAAGCTCGTTATCTTGGGAGAAGATGCCACAAGGGGACTTGCTATCTTAAAAAGTGAAGATTTTCTGGATTTTGCGGAGATGATTCGAAAAGCTGAACTATCGGGGGAGGATTCGGAATGAGCAAAGTTGTCTTTTTTTCGATACCTGCACATGGTCACACCAACCCGACTATTCCGGTAGTAGCAGAGTTAGTTAATAGAGGTCATCAAGTTTGGTACTATTCCTTTTTTGAATTTCAGGAAAAAATAGAAGGAGCTGGTGCCATATTTATCCCGTGTGATGAATTTTTGCCTAATGTCTCACAAAAAGAATTAGATCGTAAGGTTGGTAAGGATTTTGCTGCTCTGATAGAAATGGTGGTAGATACAACCATCGCTTTAGATGAAAAGGTATGTAAGGAATTAAGGGAAATTGGGCCCGATTGTATTGTATCCGATTCTATATGCTTTTGGGGGAAATTATTTGCTCAGAAACTTCAAATTCCTTATATATGTTCCACCACTACTATTGCTTTTAATCAGCATACAGCAAAGCTGATGAAACGGAGTGTCATGGAAATATGGAGAATGGTAGTGGGCTTGCCACGAATTAACCGAAAACTTCAGTTGCTAAGGGGACATGGTTATGAAGTGAAGAATTTTATTTCAATTGTCCAAAATGATAATGATACAGACACAATTGTATATACGTCAAAGGAATTTCAGCCACTGGCAGATACATTTTCATCCCGATATGCTTTTGTTGGACCTTCTATTCCTCAGCATTCTTCCATGCAAAATAGTGAAGAGACAAGAAAAGTAATTTATATTTCCCTTGGAACAGTGCTTAATCAAAATCAAAAATTTTATCGGACTTGTATAAAGGCTTTATCCCAAAAGAATTATGATGTAGTGATTTCAGTTGGTGAAAAAACAGAAATACCCTCTCTTGGAAATATACCAGACAATGTTACAGTTGAACATAGAGTGAATCAGATAGCTCTTTTACAGAAAGCAGATGTGTTTATTACCCACTGTGGGATGAATAGTGTAAATGAAAGTTTGTATTTTGGAGTCCCAATGGTATTATTTCCTCAACATAGCGAACAAGGATTAGTTGCTGATCGAGTTGCGGAACTTGGTGCAGGATTCAAACTAAAAGGGAAGAAGGAAAAATATTTGGAAAAAGCGGTAGTTGAAGTGCTAGAGAATCCCTCCTATCAGGAAAATGCACAGAAACTATCAGAAACCTTTCAAAAAGCTGGCGGTGCGAAAGAGGCAGCTAATGTGATTTTGAATAGGACTAAAAAGGAATTTTAGTATGGTTTTTAAATAAAGGACCTGAAAAAAATAATAGTTTGATGACTTAAGAAGGATATATCCTTCTTATTTTTTATGCGGCCAAAGATTTAGATTTTTATTTACTGTTGGAATATTTTGTAATATATTTATTTTATCTCAATCTAGGTTATGAAACTTTTACATACTAGATTACGTAAATAGTAGAGTAGAAGGTCAAAAATAAACTTAAAAAGGTACGAATAAAATGAAAAAACAATCTTGGTATTTGAGAGAAAATTTTATTTACTTCTTAGCGATTGTTTCACCTGTTATATCATACATTGTGATTTTGGTAAACAGGAAAAAATGGAAACACGTAAAATAT
>DATMFU010000422.1:0-15365 GCA_035556015.1 Niallia sp.
TTAACATTTTTTTTGCCTCTGGACTATAGCCATGTGCAATATATAGACTATCATATCCTTTCGCTAATTCAATATAATAGTCTCTCGAACTTCGGATAGGACCAATTTTTTCTGGTTTTGAACTTTGAAATATAGCAAGAAAACGGGTAACTTCTCCCTCTGCTAGTGCTTCATAAACGATATCAGCATCTGCCAATCCAGTCTGTGGCCTTGCTTTAGGATGATTATTAATCATGACACTTACAGCACGATCTGTACTTTCCTTCTTACTCGGTAATCCTGTCAAAGGGTAAATAGGTACTAAATCAGAGAGCCCTTCCTCTTGTTTTACTCCATTGTCAGATTGATGATTTTTATGACTTCCTACTTCTTTTGGCTCCTTGCTGCAAGCTGTTAGAGCAACTAACAGAAATAGAAGGATAAACCAGTTTTTTTTCATAGTCCCCTCCAATTCTGAATTCAGTTAATAACACCGAATTTCCTTAAATAAACGATTAGAGAATGCAAGCCGTAAATTAGCGAGCATCCCGTATCTTTATATTCAAAATTAAAGCATTTTCAAATCTTGTTTATTCTAAAGGGACTCTTTTATATTTTAACGCATTATCGCTGGAAAGAGTACATTTTTATTCATTACATCATACAAGCCTTTTTGCGTTATTCTAATATACGGTAAATGGGTCGATGTAAAAAAGACAATAGTATAAAATGGATCTTCAAAAGCATATCCTTTTTCTTTTATATACTTTATTAATTCCTTTTCTTTTTCTATAAGTTCAGATAGGGGCATTTCTGCCATCATCCCTCTAAGAGGCAATGGAATTTCTATATCTATTTTTCCATCCTTCACTAATACAATTCCTCCACCTATTTCCTTTAACCGTTGGAAGGCTATTTTCATGTCCTGCTGACTTTTGCCTAAAAGAACAATATCTCCATCTCCTGTATAAGAGCTTGCCATTCCACCTATTTTCTTCGTAAAACCCTTTAGCAATGTGTTTATTCGCCATTCTCCCTCACGATCCACAAGCATAAAATAGCACTCATCATGTTCCTCAGATAGTTTCCCATCTGAAATATTTATAGCAATAGAATAAGGCTTTGTAATTACTGCATTTTCCATCTTAATTCCAAAAGGCATAGAGAATTGCATATCTTGATTCGTAACATCCCATTCAATCTTCAAAGGACTTAGATCATAGTTAGACCAATCAATAGATGGATAAGCATCTGTTACTTCTTCTGAATCTCTCTTCACCCAAATTCCCTTTGCCAAAACAGAAATAGGGGTAGGATTGTCTTTTGCTTTTAGAAAATTAATGTTTGCAACTCTTCCAGTAGCAATATTTCCATGTAAGTGTTCAATTCTAAAATGCTTAGCCACATTAATCGTAGCCATATTATATGCATCAATTAACGGAACACCTTGTGAAATTGCAATTTGTATTAGATGATCTATATGGCCATCCTCATAAAAGGAAGATGGTGAACCATCTGTAGTAAGCATAAAATGATTATATTGGTCGATACCTAGTTCATGTATTTCAGTCAATATATTCGGTAAATCAGGACGAATAGAAGAGTAACGCAATGTTACCATATATCCTTGCAATAATCTGCTTAGCACATCTTTTCCATTCATAGCTTCATGGTCACTATCTACACCAAGCAACATTAATTTAGCTAATGTCTTCTCAGAAGCACCTGGGAAATGTCCCTCTATCGGTTTTCTCAATCGTTTTGTTTCTTGTATCCAGTGAAGAATCATATCATCTCCGTCCAAAAGTCTTGGCCAAGCAGTAAGCTCTCCTCCTTGAAGAACAGTGTCATGTTCAAACCAGCTTTTTACATTTCCATGTGAAAAGACTTTTTCTTCATCATTCAACTCCGTTTGAGCATCATAACGACTCCACCAGAAGATAGTCGATGGTATACCTCTCATAAATTCCAAAAAAGAAAACGCTTTCTTTTTTTCTAACTGCATAGCCAATACAAGGTTGTCATTTACGAATGTAGTTGTTCCAAATTGTGATGTATATTGGGCTAATGTTAGGGGATTATATATTTGAAAAGGATGAGCATGTGGTTCTATGTATCCTGGTACTAAATAAAGATTTGTACAATCAACAATTTCTGCTTTATCAATCTTTTTTGGCCAATCATTACCAACATATATGATTCGGTCATTGTAGATCCATATATGAGCAGTAATCCATTTACGTAAAACCTGATTTAAATAAGTGGCATTTTTTAATAACAAAGTAGGAGAATTTTCTCCCTTAAGGATAGATAGATGATCACGCAAAATCTTGTTTTTCCAACGATAACGCTGTACTAACACAACTCTTCCTCCCTTTTCATGAAGATCCTGACTATGATTTATATAAGGAATCAATTATTTTCTTGAATATGGGGAACTTAGTATAGATTTGAAAGATTATTATAATTTTACCATATTAAACCAAAACGCATATATTACCGTTTTGTTAAATTTATGTAGGAGGACTAAAACTTATGAATCCAAAACCTAATATTAGTTTAGTTAATGCATTAATTCGTATTACATGCGGATTTACTTTTCTTGCTTGGAGTACAGCTAAGCTTTCTAAAAAGCCCTATAAACAATCTTATCTAATCATTGCATTACTAGCAGGGATGAAAATTGCAGAAGGAATTGTGCGCTTTTGCCCTATTGTTGCTTTATATGAAAATAAAGACGAAATGATGCCAAAAAGAACAAATCAACATTCAAAAGACAATCATAATCATCAACATGAATCCCATCATACAGAGGTAAAAGCTGCAGCACAATCATCACCTGAGATTAAAAATATGATGGAACAATTTAGCCCGGAAAAAATCTTTTCTCCAGATGATATGAAAAAATAATAATAATAAGGATTTTTGGGTCTGACTTTATCTGTAGGGTCTGACCCTTTTTTTTGTTTATTAAAAGCCGGATGTGGTAAATAGTACATAAATCTAGTTAGGGAGTGATTTCATGTCAAAACCAGTTAATCCTTTAAATCAATATTATACCGAGGAATTTCCAACTCAATATCAGGAACCGCCAGCTGTACAAGCCAATATGAAACCAGTACCTGACTGTGGAGAAACTAGTTATAAAGGAAATGGTAAGTTAACAGGTCGAAAAGCCCTAGTTACAGGCGGCGATTCTGGAATTGGGAGAGCTGCAGCAATTGCTTATGCACGAGAAGGAGCAGATGTAGCAATTAACTATTTACCAGAAGAGCAACAAGATGCAGAAGACGTAAAAAAATTAATTGAAGCAGAAGGAAAAAAAGCAGTCCTTATTCCAGGAGACTTAAGCGAGGAAACATTCTGTAAAGAGCTAATAGATACTGCTTATAACGAATTAGGTGGGTTAGATATTCTTGCGCTCGTAGCCGGAAAACAACAAGCAGTAGAAGATATTATGGATTTATCAACTGAACAACTTCGTAAAACCTTTGAGATTAATGTATTCTCTTTATTTTGGGTGGTAAAAGCTGCATTGCCATACTTGCCAGAAGGTGCCTCTATTATCACTACTACTTCTGTTCAAGGATATAATCCAAGTCCTAATCTATTAGATTATGCTTCAACCAAGTTTGCTATAAACGGCTTTACTCGTGGCTTGGCGAAACAATTAGCACCGAAAGGGATTCGTGTAAACTCTGTTGCACCAGGACCTATTTGGACAGCCTTACAAATATCAGGAGGACAACCAAGTGACGCTATCCCAGAATTTGGTCAACAAGCACCACTAAAACGTGCAGGGCAACCAGTAGAATTAGCAAATGTCTATGTTTTCTTAGCATCAAATGACGCAAGCTACGTAACCGCACAAATATATGGTGTAACCGGTGGGATAGAGCTCGCTTAATGGGTGAGTTTTATGGTTACTTTGTTGAATAAAATGGCTTTTGCGTTCGCTCTTAAAGCCATTTTATTTTGATTTTTCTATTTCTGTGGTTTATAGAACTCTTCTATAAACCACTTTTCTCTCTTTTTCACTCTAATATTGCTTTTAGACTCTTTCTATAAACCACTTTTCTTCCTTTTGGATGGTGGAATGGTTCATAGCTCTCGGCTATCGACCACTTTTCTTGCTTATTCACTCTAATATTGCTTTTACACTCTCTCTTTAAACCACTTTTCTTCCTTTTTGATGGTGGAATGGTTCATAGCTCTCCTCTATCGACCACTTTTCTCTCTTTTTCACTCTAATATTGCTTTTACACTCTTTCTATAAACCACTTTTCTTCCTTTTGGATGGTGGAATGGTTCATAGCTCTCGGCTATAAACACACTCCCTCTCCTTTTTTATCTATATCTGCTTTAATAACTCCTCTATAAACAGAATCTTAATTGATATAGCTTTTACAAACTAAAAAAACCCTCTACACCGAAATGATCGTTGTAAAGGGCAATTCATTTATTCTTTAATTGCTTTAAATCCTATATCCTTACGATAGAAAACTCCATCACTTTCTAATTTCTCTAATTCTTTATACACTTTATCTTGGGCATCCTTTAACGTACTATTTTTTGCCGCAACTAACAGCACACGACCACCATCTGTAATAAAGTCACCATCTTCATTAAGATCCGTACCTGCGTGGAAAATAGAAACTTCCTTCATATTTTCTAACCCTTTAATGACAGCACCCTTTTCATAGGAACCAGGATAACCACTTGAAGCTATTACCACTCCAAGCATATCTTCTTCATACCATTCAATAGTAGGAACCTCTCCATCTAAGATAGACAAAATTACTTCTACTAAATCTGATTTCATACGAGGTAAAACAACTTGTGTTTCTGGATCACCTAATCGTGCATTGAACTCAATAACTTTTGGTCCTTTTTCTGTAGCAATTAACCCAGCATATAAAATACCTGTAAATGTTCTTCCTTCTTCAATCATTGCTTTAGCTGTTGGTTTTACTATTGTCTCAATCGCTGTTTGAACAATGGAAGAATCAATATGCGGTACTGGAGAATAAGCTCCCATTCCACCAGTATTAGGTCCTTTATCTCCATCAAATGCTCGTTTATGATCTTGGGCAATTTCCAAAGGAATTACTGTTTCTCCATTAACAAAACTCATTAAAGAAAATTCTTCTCCTGCTAGAAATTCCTCAATTACCACAGTTGCTGAGGCACTACCGAATTTCTCTCCAACTAGCATTTCTTCGATACTAGTTAATGCTTCTTCTAAGCTAAGTGCAACAGTAACACCTTTTCCTGCAGCTAGACCATCTGCTTTAATAACAATTGGTACACCTTTTTCTTCTATATAAGCCTTTGCTTGTTCATAGTCGGAAAAAGTTTGATATTCGCCTGTAGGAATTTGATATTTCTTCATTAAATCTTTTGCAAAGGATTTACTGCCCTCAATTTCTGCAGCACGTTGTTCTGGACCAAATACTTTTAGCCCTGCTGCCTTAAATTGATCAACTACTCCAAACAGTAATGGAACTTCTGGACCGACAATGGTCAAATCTATTTTATTAGTTAAAGCAAAGTCATCTAGTCCTGTTACATCTGTTTCTTCAATTGCAACACGTTCTGCTACATCCGTCATTCCAACATTTCCTGGTGCAACAAAAACAACCTCTACTTTCTCACTTTCACTAACTTTTGTACAGATAGCATGTTCCCGTCCACCACGGCCAATAACAAGTACTTTCATTATTTCGTCCCCCAAGCTTTCAAGATATTAATGTTTGAAATGTCTTACTCCTGTTAATACCATTGCAATTCCGTACTCATTAGCTTTTTTGATAGAGTCTTCATCACGAATACTTCCACCTGTTTGAATAATAGCTGTAACTCCTGCTTTAGCTGCTGCTTCTACTGTATCATCCATTGGGAAAAATGCATCTGAAGCAAGAACTGCTCCTACTGCTTTACTTCCTGCTTGATCAAGGGCAATTTTTGCAGAACCTACACGATTCATCTGGCCAGCTCCAACCCCTAGTGTCATTTCTTTGTTATTCACAACAATAGCATTTGATTTCACATGTTTTACAATTTTCCAACCAAACTTAAGAGCTTCCCACTCCTCATCTGTTGGTTTCTTTTCTGTTGGGATGGTAATAGTAGCATCCTCTAGAGAATAACGGTCGTAATCTTGTGTTAGAAGTCCACCCTCAATAGAAGTTAATTTCATCTCTTTATTGCTTCCTGTGTTAAATGGAATGGTTAATAAACGAATGTTTTTCTTCGCTTGTAAAACTTCTAATGCTTCATCAGAATAAGATGGAGCAATAACAATTTCTAAGAAAATTTCATGCAATTTCTTAGCAGTTTCTACATCTACTTCTCTATTTAAGGCAATAATTCCACCGAAAATAGAAACTGGATCTGCTTCATACGCTTTTGAAAAAGCAGTAAAGATATCTTCACCAGTTCCTACTCCACATGGATTACTGTGCTTGATTGCAACAGCAGCAGGTTCTGAGAATTCTTTTACAATTTGGATAGCAGCATCTGCATCATTGATATTGTTATAAGAAAGCTCTTTACCATGTAATTGAGTAGCATTAGCAATAGAGAATGCAGATCCTAAAGGCTTACGATAAAAAGCTGCCTTTTGGTGAGGATTTTCCCCATAGCGTAGGGATTGCTTTAATTCATATGTAATGGTTAATTTTTCTGGATTTTCTTCTTGTGTTAACTCTGTCATGTATTCAGCAATCATCGCATCATAGCTAGCTGTATGACGGAACACTTTTGCAGCGAGTCTTCTTCTTGTTTCAAACTGCACTTTTCCATCTTGTTTTAATTCTGCAATTACTGTTTCGTAATCAACAGGATCTACTACTACTGTTACATATTGATGGTTTTTTGCAGAAGCACGAAGCATAGTTGGTCCACCAATATCAATATTTTCAATAGCATCTTCTACTGTTACATCAGGCTTTGCAATAGTTTGTTGGAAAGGATATAAGTTAACACAAACTATTTGAATTGGATCAATATGATGTTCTTCTAATTGGGCAACATGACCTGGTTCTTCAAATTTCGCAAGTAACCCACCATGAATATAAGGATTTAATGTTTTTACTCTGCCTTCCAGAATTTCCGGAAATCCTGTTACATCACTAACACTTTTTACTGGAATACCACTCTCTTGAATAGCTTTCTTTGTTCCACCTGTAGAAATTAATTCATACCCTAGTTCATGAAGTTGTTTCGCAAATTCTGTTACCCCTGTTTTATCCGATACACTAATTAACGCTCTTTTTTTCATGTTTATACCCCCTGTTTATGACTATCTTCATTCAATAATTGTTGGATTACCATTGGGTAGAGCTTGTGCTCTATTTCATGAATCTTACTTTGAAGACTTTCTCTTGTTTCCTCTTTGTCCAACTGTATCGCTTCTTGGGCAATAATTGGACCAGTGTCCATCCCCTCATCGACATAGTGAATAGTAACTCCTGTATGAGAAACTCCCGCCTCTAATGCTTGACCAATGGCATCTTTTCCTGGGAATGCTGGTAAAAGGGATGGGTGCACATTAACTATTTTACCAGAATAAGCCTGTAATAGTGTTTTGCCTATTAATCTCATATATCCAGCTAGTACAATTAAATCTATCTTGTATTCTTCCAAATGGTGTAAAATTTCTTGTTCATAATCTGCTTTACTTTCGTAATCACTTGCTGTAAAGACAATGGTTGGAATATTTTCTTTTTGTGCTCTATCAATACAATAAGCACCTTTTTTATCACATATTAATAAATTTATAGAGCACTCTAATTCTCCACTTTTAACAGCATCTACTATTGCCTGAAAGTTTGAGCCGCTTCCAGAAGCAAATACAGCAATACGTTTCATTTGGTTTCCTCCGACCTTATTTAAGGACTATCGTATACTCTCCATCCTCACGAACACTACCTAATGTATAAGCCTTTTCCCCGATACTTTCAAAATAAGCTACTACCTCTTCTTCTATGTCTTTGCTAACTGCTAACACCATTCCAGTACCCATATTGAAAATGTTATACATTTCTTTTCTATCTAATTCTCCGATTTCTTCCATCTTTCGGAATACAGCAGGTACTTCCCAGTTAGCTTCAAGTAGTTCCATTCCTAAACCTGCTGGTAGCATTCTTGGTATGTTTTCAATAAACCCTCCACCTGTGATATGTGCAAGTCCCTTGATTGGAAACTTTTTCAATGCAGCAAGAATAGATTTCACATAAATTCTTGTTGGCTTTATTAACTCTTCTCCTAATGTACAACCGAACTCTTCCACATAATCCGAAAGAGACATATTGGCCTTTTCAAAAAATAATTTTCTAACAAGGGAGTAGCCATTACTGTGAATACCATTGGAAGCTAATCCAATCAAGACATCTCCTGCTTGAATGTTTTCTCCTGTAATAACCTGTTCTTTTTCACATGCCCCTACAGCAAAACCAGCTAAGTCATATTCTTCTTCGCTATACATCCCTGGCATTTCAGCAGTTTCTCCACCTACTAATGCACAACCAGCTTGTTCACAACCATCTGCGATTCCTTTTACTATTGCTTCTATTTTCTCTGGATCTGCCTTTCCACAAGCAATATAATCGAGGAAGTAAAGTGGCTCTGCTCCCTGAACAACGATATCATTTACACACATAGCTACAGCGTCAATACCAATCGTATCATGCTTATCTAGCATAAAGGCAAGCATTAGCTTAGTCCCCACTCCATCTGTTCCAGAAACAAGAACCGGATTTTTCAAGCTTAAAACGGAAAGATCGAACATGCCACCAAATCCGCCTAGTCCCCCTAGCACGCCTGGACGAATCGTTTTTTGAACGTGCTTTTTCATTCTTGTTACTGCTTCATAGCCTGCTTCAATATTTACTCCTGCTTGTTTATAAGCCTCAGCCATTTTGCTCCCCCTAGAAATTAAATTAAAAAGTCTGTTTTCTTTCCCTCAATGGAAAAGCGACATTTTTTTGTATGTCGCTTTTGCACACTAAACCTTTTACACTTTTTCGTAAGGATGTAAAGTGCTTGGATAGATTTCAGTTGGATATTTTCCTGTAAAGCATGCTAAGCAATGCCCTCTTGTTTCTCCATCATCTGTGCGACCAATAGCATCAATCATGCCTTCAGTACTTAAGAAAATAAGAGAATCTGCACCAATAAGTTCTCGCAATTCTTCTACTGAATATTTAGATGCAATCAATTCCTCTTTTGTTGATGTATCAATTCCATAAAAACATGGATTTTTAATTGGTGGTGAACTTATTAATACATGTACTTCTGTTGCTCCTGCTTCTCTTAACATGGTAACAATTCGTTTACTTGTGGTTCCTCGTACGATGGAATCATCTACCATAATTACTCTTTTTCCTTCTACAACTCCACGAACAGCAGATAACTTCATTTTAACTCCTTGTTCACGAAGCGACTGAGATGGCTGAATAAAAGTACGGCCAACATAACGGTTTTTAATAAGACCAAGTTCATATGGAATACCCGTTGCTTCTGCATACCCGATAGCAGCAGAGATACTAGAATCTGGAACTCCTGTAACAACATCGGCTTCAATTGGTGCCTCTATTGCTAATTGTTTTCCTAAGTTCTTTCTCGCAGTATGGACGTTAATACCATTGATATTACTGTCAGGTCTAGAGAAATAAACATATTCCATTGTACACATAGCGATATTGGACGCTACAGAAAACATTTCTGAACGGAACCCATTATCATCTATTATTAGAAGTTCTCCTGGTAGAATATCACGAATAAACTCAGCACCTACCACATCAAAAGCACAAGTTTCGGATGCTACTACATAAGCATCCCCAAGTTTTCCAAGAGACAATGGGCGCATTCCATTTGGATCTAAAGCAACCATTAATTCTGTTTCCGTTAGAATTAAAAAGGCATAAGCTCCTTTAATCATCGTAAGGGCATTTTTCACTCTTTCATTAAATGCAGAAAACCCCCCTCGTCTAATTAAATGAGCAAGTACTTCTGTATCAGAACTTGTTTGAAAAATACTTCCCTGTGCCTCTAATTGACTTTTTAACGCTGTTGCATTCACTAAATTTCCATTATGAGCAAGTGCCATACTACCACTTTGGAAGTGGAAAAGGAGCGGCTGAACATTTTCATAACCGCCACCTCCAGCTGTTGCATAACGTACATGTCCAATAGCCGCTTTACCTGTTAATTCCTTCATTGCTTCCGGGGTAAAAATTTCAGAGACTAAACCTTCACCCTTCACTCCTTTTAACTTCTTCCCGTCAGTAGCAACCATTCCTGTTCCTTCTTGACCACGATGCTGTAAGCTATGAAGTCCATAGTATGTTAATTGTGATGCATCCTCATGACCCCATACACCAAAAATTCCACATTCTTCGTTTAATCCTCTTATTTCAGCAAGCATGGAATAGCTCCTCTCCAGGCAGCTTCTAAAGAATCTACCTGTTCATTTACTAGAATTTTTTCCCCTTGGCTAATGGTAAGAACAGCTGAATCTGTCACTTCTCCTAGTAATGTTGCAGGTACTATTTTTTCAAAAGTTTCTTTGTTTTCTGGTTTAATAGAAAGCAAGAAGCGAGATTGTGACTCACTAAATAAAGCAACAGTTGCATTTTCTATCTCTATATTTACTTTTGCTCCTAAGCCATTTGAACCTATTAAGCTTTCTGCTACCGCTACTGCTAAACCGCCTTCTGCTAAATCATGTGCTGATTCTACTACTCCAGCACGAATCGCTTCTAATACGGATGCTTGATATGCTTTCTCTACTTCTAAATCAATCGCTGGAGCTTGACCAGTGATTGATCCTTCTACCATTTTTTGTAGTTCACTACCACCAAATTCTGCTTTTGTTTCTCCAAGAACATAGATAAGATCACCAGCAGATTTAAAGCTTTGAGTAGTAATATGTTGTGTATCTTTAATTAAACCAACCATTCCAATAACAGGCGTTGGATAAATAGCTGTTCCATTTGTTTCATTATATAGAGAAACATTTCCTCCAATTACTGGAGAATTCAACGCTACGCATGCTTCACTAATACCATCTGCAGCTTTTTCAATTTGCCAGAAAATCTCTGGTTTCTCTGGATTTCCAAAGTTTAAATTGTCCGTGATAGCTAATGGCTCTCCTCCAGAACAAACAATATTACGAGCCGCTTCTGCCACTGCAATTTTTCCACCTGTCTCTGGATCTAAGTATAAGTAACGTGCATTACAATCAGTTGTCATAGCCAATGCCTTTTTTGTTCCACGAATACGAACTACTGCTGCATCCGAACCTGGTGCCACAACTGTGCTCGTACGTACCATATAATCATATTGATCGTAAACCCACTCTTTACTTGCAATAGTAGGCTGCTTTAATAGATTAGTAAGTGTTTCTCCGTAGTTTTCTACAGCAGGAACTTTCACTTCCATTGCTTGGAAGTCACGGTAATAGCTAGGTTCACTTGAAGGTTTATGGTACACTGGTGCATCTTCTGCTAATGCATCTGCAGGAACATTCGCTACAACCTCTCCTTTATGAAGAAGGCGAAGCATTTTATCATCTGTTACCACACCAATCGCTACTGCTTCCAAGTCATATTTATGGAAAAGATCTTTGATTTCCTGCTCTCTTCCTTTTTTCACAACAATTAGCATACGTTCTTGTGACTCAGATAGCATCATTTCATATGCTGTCATACCTGTTTCACGTTGAGGTACTAAGTCTAAATTCATTTCAATACCAGAACCTGCTTTACTTGCCATTTCTGCACTAGAACTTGCAAGTCCTGCAGCACCCATATCTTGAATGCCTACTAAAGCATCTGATTGTATTAACTCTAAACATGCTTCTAATAGTAGTTTCTCCATGAATGGATCTCCTACTTGAACAGCTGGGCGCTTTTCATCAGAGTTCTCTGTTAATTCTTCAGAAGCAAAAGTCGCACCGTGAATGCCATCACGTCCAGTTTTTGCTCCTACATACATAACCGTATTACCAACACCATGTGCTTGCCCTTTTTTGATATCTTCATGGTTAATAAGACCAACACACATTGCATTTACAAGTGGATTTCCTGCATAAGAAGGATCAAAAGCAATTTCGCCACCAACAGTTGGAATCCCAATACAGTTTCCATAACCAGCGATACCAGCTACCACTTCTTTAAAGAGATATTTTGTACGGTCATTATCTAATTCACCAAAGCGTAGTGAATTCAAGATAGCAATCGGTCTTGCACCCATCGAGAAAACATCACGTATAATTCCACCTACACCAGTTGCAGCACCTTGATATGGCTCAATAGCGGAAGGGTGATTATGGCTTTCAATTTTAAATGCTACCGCTTGACCGTCCCCAATATCAACAATTCCTGCACCTTCGCCAGGTCCTTGTAAAACTTGTGGGCCTGATGTTGGGAATCTCTTTAGTACAGGCTTAGAATTTTTATAACTACAATGTTCAGACCACATAACAGAGAACAAGCCAGTTTCTGTATAGTTTGGAAGGCGACCAAGAATCCCTTTTATCATCGCAAATTCTTCATCCGTCACACCCATTTGTTTGTAAATCTCTTCTGTTTTAATTTGTTCTGGACTTGGCTCAAGCATTAACGACATTTGCTTCCCTCCACTGACTAACGATTGATTTGAATATTTTTAAACCATCTGCTCCACCTAGAAGTTCATCTACCGCTCTTTCTGGATGCGGCATCATACCAAGGACATTTCCTTGTTTATTTGTGATTCCTGCAATATTTTCTAAACTTCCATTAGGATTTGTTCCATTATAGGTAAATACAATTTGATTATTCGCTTTTAACTCTTGAAGTGTTTGCTCATCACAATAGTAATTTCCCTCTCCATGTGCAATTGGAATAGATATTACTTCCTTTGCATCATAGGCAGAAGAGAACATTGTTTCATTATTTTCTACTTTTAATTCAACAGGCTTACAAATGAACTTTAAGCTTTCATTTCTTCGCATAGCACCAGGAAGTAATCCAGCTTCTAATAAAATTTGAAATCCATTACATACTCCGAGAACTGGCTTTCCTGCTTCTGCTGCTTTAATAACTTCTTTCATTACGTTACTAAATCTTGCAATAGCACCTGTACGTAAGTAATCTCCGTAAGAAAAACCACCAGGAAGTAAAATACCATCATAACCTTCTAAACTATCTGTATCATGCCAAACATATTCTACTTCTTCTCCAAGCTCATCTTTCACCGCATGGAACATATCCACATCACAGTTAGATCCAGGAAATACGATTACTGCAAATTTCACTGAGCAACAACCTCCTCTACCTCATAACGGTAGTCTTCAATTACTGTGTTAGCTAGTAGCTTTTCGCACATTTCTTTTACTAATTCATCTATATTTCTATCAGACTCTTCAATTGTTAATTCTAAGTATTTTCCAATACGAACATCTTCTACTTCTTTATAATCCAAGGAATGAAGTGATCCTTTTACTGCAGTACCTTGTGGATCTAATACACTTTCTCTTAATGTGATATATACTTTAACTTTAAACATGTTGACTTCCCCCTAATCTGGCTAATATATTTTCATATGCTTCTGTTAAATTTCCTAAGTTACGACGAAAAACGTCTTTATCTAATTTTTCCTTCGTTTCTTTATCCCATAGTCGACAAGTATCAGGTGAAATCTCGTCTGCTAGCAGAATGTTGCCCTCTTTGTCTTTTCCAAATTCTAATTTAAAGTCTACTAAGACTATTCCTAATTCTGAGAAAAATTTACTTAGTACTTCGTCTACCTCAAGAGCCTTCTCCTTTAAAAATTCCACTTCTTCTTTAGAAGCAAGCTTTAATTCTTCGATATGGTCATCCGTAATCAAAGGATCACCAAGTGAGTCATCTTTATAGTAAAACTCAACCAATGGCTTTGATAATGGGATGCCTTCTTCTATTCCTAATCTTTTTGAAAAACTGCCTGCTGCAAGATTACGCACAACTACTTCTAAAGGAATAATGTCTACTTTCTTCACCAGCTGCTCTGTTTCCGATAATCGTTCTACAAAGTGAGAAGGGATTCCTAAATCTTTTAGCTTTTGAAATAGTAAACTAGTAATTTCATTATTCAGTCTACCTTTACCAGTAATCGTCGCTTTTTTCTCGCCATTAAAGGCAGTTGCTGAGTCCTTGTATTCTAACCAAACTATATTATTATCAGAAGTTCCATATACTCTCTTCGCTTTTCCTTCGTACAATAAAGCTCTCTTTCCCATTTGAAGAGTCTCCTTATCAAAAAAATTAGGGATAAAATCGAAATCATATCACTATTCCAAAAATTAAAAATATGAAATATCACTTTTTAATCCCAAGCAAGTTTTATAAATTATGTTCGTTTCATTAGTAAATCGGATATATTTGGTAACGTTTGAGTCTCCTACGTTTCCAGCCCTTAAGAGACTCAAACTTCACTAGAATCTTGATTTATTTTATAAACCTAATCGATCAAAAATGGTATCAACATGTTTAATATGGAAATGATAATCGAAGCAATCATCTAATTCTTCTTTAGATAACTTAGAAGAAATTACCTCGTCACTTTCAACAAGACTTCTAAAATGGACTTGTTTTTCCCATGCTTCCATAGCTCTGGGTTGAACTGTATCATATGCCTCTTCTCTTGTAAGTCCCTTATCAATTAACGCTAGAAGGACACGTTGTGAATAGATTAATCCTAAAGTACGATCCATATTTCGTTTCATGTTTTCAGGATATACCGTTAAGTTTTTCAAGATATTACCAAAGCGATTTAGCATATAATTTAATGCGATTGTTGCATCTGGGATAATAATACGTTCTGCTGATGAATGAGAAATATCTCTTTCATGCCATAATGACACATTTTCATAAGCAGTTAACATATGACCACGAATTACACGAGCAAGGCCAACCATATTCTCTGAACCAATTGGGTTACGTTTATGTGGCATAGCAGAAGATCCTTTTTGACCTTTTGCAAAAAATTCTTCTACCTCTCTTGTTTCACTCTTCTGAAGTCCACGAATTTCAGTAGCAAATTTTTCAATAGAAGTAGCAATTAACGCTAGTGTAGACATATAATCTGCATGTCGATCACGTTGTAATGTTTGTGTAGAAATTGGAGCAGGTTTAATTCCTAATTGTTCACAAACATATTGCTCAACAAATGGGTCAATATTAGCGTATGTTCCTACCGCTCCTGAAATTTTCCCATATTCAATACCTGTAGCAGCAGCTTTAAACCTTTCTAAATTACGTTTCATTTCTTCATACCATAAAGCAAGCTTTAAGCCAAAGGTTGTCGGTTCAGCATGAACCCCATGTGTACGCCCCATCATAACAGTATATTTATGTTCT
>DATMFU010000423.1:0-18404 GCA_035556015.1 Niallia sp.
CAAAAAAGAAAATGATCTATCATGTAGACTTAATACAGGGATTAAAAAGTGATGATTATGGGACAGAATTTATATGTCAGGAGATTAAGCCATATGGCCTTATCTCTACTAAATCCTCTGTCATATTAAAGGCTAAACAAAAGGGAGTAGTTGCTATACAGCGTGTGTTTCTTATCGATAGCCATGCGATCGAAAAAAGTTTAAAACTTGTTAACAGAACGAAACCAGATTATATAGAAGTACTACCTGGAACCATGCCGTGGATGATCAGTGAAATTAAAGAAAAAAGTAATGTACCAATTCTAGCTGGTGGATTAATCCGTACAGAAACGGACGTTCTAAAGGCTATTGATTCTGGTGCTATAAGTATAACTACTTCTAAAAAGGCACTTTGGCAAAAGTAGAAATAGTAATCTTTAATAATATTAATATAGTAAAAAAGTAAAATAAGTATTGACGTATGGCTGGTAAGCGTTTACAATTAGGTTACAAGTTAATTAAACGTGTCGGAGAAAAGGAGATGCACATAGTTTGTCACATTTTTAATGTGATGTATTCTAGTGCGTCTCCTTTTTTTCTGCGTTTTTTTATTCACTTTATATCAAAAGGGGGAAGTAATATGTCAGCTTTCTGGGGAGAACTAATTGGAACGATGATTTTAATTGTTTTTGGAGGAGGAGTAGTAGCAGGAGGTAATTTAAAAAAGGCATTTTCTAATGGAGGAGGTTGGATTGTTGTCACACTAGCTTGGGGATTAGCTGTAACGATGGGAGTCTTTGCAGTAGGAAGCTTTAGTGGAGCACATCTAAATCCTGCAGTGACAATAGCATTTGCTATCACAGGTGATTTTGCTTGGAATCAAGTTCCTTCTTATATCTTGGCACAAATGATAGGAGCTTTTCTTGGTGCATGTATTGTATACTTACATTATTTACCTCATTGGGCAGCGACAAATGACCCTGGTGCTAAATTAGGTGTTTTTTCTACAAGTCCAGCAATTCCACATACATTTGGTAATATATTAAGTGAGTTAATTGGAACATTTATGCTTATACTTGGTTTATTATTCATTGGTGCTAACAATTTTACAGAAGGATTAAATCCAATTGCTGTTGGGCTTCTAATTGCAGTTATTGGTATGTCTCTTGGAGGAACAACAGGATATGCTATTAACCCTGCGCGTGATCTTGGACCAAGAATTGCTCATTTCTTTCTACCGATTGCAGGAAAAGGTAGTTCTAATTGGGGTTATGCTTGGATTCCGGTTTTAGGTCCAATTATGGGTGCTTCTTTAGCGGCAGTGTTTTATACTTATTTCTTTAAAGAAACAGTTTTAGCAGGTTCATGGATTATTCTTTTAGGAAATGCATTAATTCTTTTAGTAGTATTTTTTAAGACAAAAAAGGATAGTAATGCTGTTAATAGAAAAGTAGCATAAGTATTTCCTGAAATAATGTTCTGAAATAATGTATCGTATTGATACATTTGATAGTTTAATATACTTAATTTATTATCCTAGTTTGTTAAAAAGAATAATATTAAAATAGTTTATAAGAAATGAACTTATAGGAGGAATTTAAAAATGGAAAAATATATTTTATCATTAGACCAAGGTACTACTAGTTCAAGAGCTATTATTTTTAATAAAAAAGGTGAGATCATTCATACTGCTCAAAAAGAATTTACTCAGATATTTCCAAAACCAGGTTGGGTAGAACATAATGCAAGTGAAATTTGGGGTAGCATTCTATCAGTAATTGCAACTGTATTAACAGAATCTGGTATTAAACCTAATCAAATAGAAGGAATTGGAATAACCAATCAACGCGAAACAGCAGTAGTGTGGGATAAAGAAACAGGTGTACCAGTATATAATGCGATTGTTTGGCAATCAAGACAAACAAATGAGATATGTGAAGAATTGAGAGAAAAAGGATATAATAATCTATTCCGAAGCAAAACTGGTCTTTTGATTGATGCGTATTTTGCAGGGACGAAAGTGAAATGGATATTAGACAATGTGGAAGGAACGAGAGAAAGAGCAGAAAATGGAAGTTTACTATTTGGAACAATTGATACTTGGTTAATATGGAAGCTCACAGGTGGAAAAGTTCATGTAACAGACTATACAAATGCATCACGGACATTAATGTTTAATATTTATGATCTTAAGTGGGATGATGAACTTCTTGAAATTTTATCAGTGCCAAAATCTATGTTACCTGAAGTAAGACCATCTTCAGAAGTATATGGCCATACCGTTGACTTTCATTTCTTCGGTCACCAAATTCCTATTGCAGGAGTAGCAGGTGATCAACAAGCAGCATTGTTTGGTCAGGCATGCTTTGAAGCAGGAATGGCAAAAAATACGTATGGAACAGGTTGCTTCATGTTAATGAACACTGGTGAAAAAGCAGTGAAATCAAATCATGGTTTATTAACAACGATAGCTTGGGGATTAAATGGAAAAGTCGAATATGCGTTAGAAGGAAGTATTTTTGTTGCAGGTTCTGCTATACAATGGCTTCGTGATGGATTAAGAATGTTTAATGATGCAAAAGAGAGTGAGAAATATGCTACTAAAGTTACCTCAACAGACGGTGTATATTTAGTACCAGCATTTGTTGGGTTAGGTACACCATACTGGGACAGTGATGTAAGAGGAGCAATGTTTGGAATAACAAGAGGAACAACAAAAGAACATTTTGTAAGAGCGACTTTAGAATCGCTAGCTTATCAAACAAGGGATGTTTTATCTGCAATGGAAGCCGATTCAAAAATTGAATTGAAAACGTTAAGAGCAGATGGTGGAGCGGTTAAAAATAATTTCTTAATGCAATTCCAAGGAGATATTTTAAATGTTCCTGTAGAAAGACCGGTAGTTAATGAAACAACAGCCTTAGGGGCAGCATATCTTGCAGGTTTAGCAGTCGGTTACTGGGAAAGCCAAGAAGAAATAGCAGAGCAATGGAGCTTAGATCGTTCTTTCACTCCTTCCATGGAAGAAAGTGAGAGAGAAGAACTTTATAATGGTTGGAAGAAAGCAGTAAAAGCTACAATGGCATTTAAATAATACTAATACTATGAATATAGCAAAAAGTATGATATAATAATCACAAGTTAATAATTAATTGTCTGGAGAAATGGAGAGACCACAAGGTGTTATCGGTTATGCGATAATACATCTTTTGTGGTCTCTCTTTTTTTGTTGTTCAAGACACAGGAGGGAATTAAGATGCAAAAAAAGCCACTTAACAGAAAAGAAATGAAAAACAGTGTAAAGGATAAAAAGTTTGATGTATTAGTTATTGGTGGAGGAATAACTGGAGCTGGAATAGCACTTGATTCTGTAACTAGAGGAATGAATGTCGCATTAGTTGAGATGCAGGACTTTTCTGCAGGGACTTCTAGTAGATCGACTAAGTTAGTACATGGTGGATTAAGATATTTGAAACAATTTGAAGTGAAAATGGTAGCAGAAGTTGGGAAAGAACGAGCAGTGGTTTATGAAAATGGCCCACATGTAACAACACCTGAGTGGATGTTATTACCATTCCATAGTGGTGGAACATTTGGAAAGTTTTCTACTAGCATTGGTTTAAGAGTTTATGATTTTTTAGCAGGTGTAAAAAAATCTGAAAGAAGAAGAATGTTTTCGAAAGAAGATACCTTAAAGAAGGAACCTTTAGTGAAGAAAGATGGACTAAAAGGTGGGGGGTATTATGTTGAGTATCGAACAGATGATAGTAGATTAACAATTGAAGTATTAAAAAAGTCAGTAGATATGGGAGCGAAGGCACTTAATTACACGAAAGTAGAGAAATTCCTTTATGATGAGAATAAAAAAGTGAATGGTGTATTAGTAAAAGATATGCTTTCAGAGGAATCCTATCCCATTTATGCTAATGTAGTTGTAAACGCTGCTGGACCCTGGGTAGATACACTTCGTGAAAAAGATGGAAGTAAAAAGGGAAAAGCGCTTCAGTTAACGAAAGGGGTTCATATCGTTATAGATCAATCAGTCTTTCCATTAAAACAAGCTATCTATTTTGATACTCCTGATGGAAGAATGGTCTTTGCTATCCCAAGAGAAGGAAAAACATATGTTGGGACGACAGATACATTTTATGGAGAAGATCCAGTTAGTCCTACTATGACGATTGAAGACCGAGAATATTTAATAAAAGCAATAAATTATATGTTTCCGAGTGTTTCTATTTCGGAAAAGGATGTAGAGTCTAGCTGGGCTGGTGTAAGACCGTTAATTTTAGAAGATGGAAAAGACCCATCTGAAATATCAAGAAAGGATGAGATATGGGAATCAGAAAGCAAGCTAATTACTATTGCCGGTGGAAAACTTACAGGGTATAGAAAAATGGCAGAAACGGTAGTGGATTTAGTTGCGAAAAGATTAAATGAAAAAACAGGTAAAACCTTTAAAAACTGTATGACAAAACACTTACCAATTTCAGGAGGAGAGGTAGGTGGGGAGAAAGGCTTCCCTCACTATATTGAAAAAGTCAAAACTAAAGGAATGGAAGCAGGATTAAGTGAAAAGGATACAGAAAAGCTCGCAAAGAAATATGGAAGTAATGCTCCAATTCTTTATGAAATAATTCGAAATCAAAATTCTATTTCTGATGAAGGAGTATTATCCCCAACACTTCTAGCTGAAATACAATATGCAATGGAATATGAATTTGCCTTAACACCAACAGATGTATTACTAAGAAGAACAGGAATGTTGTTATTTGATATTCATACATTACAGAAAGTTAAGTCAGATGTTATTGACTATATGGCAGTATACTATGATTGGACAGAAGACAGAAGGAAAGTCTTTACAACACAATTAGAAAGGGAAATTCAAAAAGCAACAGTTCCATTAAATGTCTAATAGAAAGTCGGAAAAGTAATGGAAAAGAAAAAGGGTCAAACTTTACCATTACTTTTCTCCTCTTAATATAGTAGAGAGAATAAAATGAATGAAGACCTGGCCCTTTGTTTTTTCCATTTATTACATAGGGTATGAAGTTGACTTAATGTAAGAAATAGGATATTATAGTATTTGTGTGTATTTGAGGTTGAAAGAATTTTGTAGAATTCTAGACAATAATATAGGATATAGTTATATATTCGGAAACAATAACAACTGTTTATAATCATAATATAATTCCGCTGTAAGTTATCATTACCTGAATAAATACTTCAAAAATATCTTCAATAAAGAACATTCCATTTCTTAATTCCAAATGCGGATTAAACCTTCCATTAGATAAACTCAGAGATGTAATTTTTTCTACACGATTCTCCCTAAATTCAAAACTGGCACGGTCTAGGAACCGTAAGGATGGAAGAGAGGTAGGGCTTTCATTGTTTTAGGTGCACGCCAATTATTTTCAGTGTGTAAATCCTTAAATATAGACCAATTGCAATTGTCATTATTATATAATGATAAAAGGGCTTTTTTCTTTCCATTTCTATTAGTTAGAGATGAATAGAGAAAGCCCTTTTTATATATGTTTTATTCCAATAAACCTGTTTTAATAAGAATAACCCTATGTTATGATATCAGTGATAGATATACTATTAGTGCACAGTAACTGACGACATAAATGGAAATAACCATATGGGAGCTGTGTATATGTATAGCCGGTCGTCTGGGCGAAGAAGATAACTTCTTTAATATTTTACCAGGGGGTATATACATGGAAAATAAATTAATTCTAGATGGAAATGCTGTGGCAAATGCAGTTAAAGACGATTTAAAAGAAAGAATCATTGCACTGAAGGACAATGGAATTACTCCATGTTTGGCAACAATTCTTGTTGGTGATGATCCATCTTCTGCTACATATGTAAAAATGAAGGGTAACGCCTGTGCTAAGTTAGGTATGGAATCACGAAAAATTCATTTAAGTAAAGAAACAACAACAGAACAACTATTAGAAACGATTACTTCTTTAAATGAAGATTCAGATGTACATGGTATTTTACTTCAACATCCTGTACCAAGTCATATTGATGAGAGAGCTGCTTTTGAAGCAATAGCTATTGAAAAAGATGTAGATGGAGTAACTAGCTTCGGTTATGGACAAACTGCATTAGGTTTTGGAAAATATCCATCATGTACTCCAGCAGCTATTATGAAGATTATGGACTACTACGGAATTAAGGCTAGTGGGAAACACGCAGTTGTCGTAGGAAGAAGTCCAATTTTAGGAAAGCCTGTTTCCGCATTACTTTTAAATGAAGATGCAACTGTTACCACATGTCATTCCAGAACAGTAAATTTAGCTGACCATGTTAGACAAGCGGATATTATTATCGCTGCTGTTGGTAAGCCTAATTTTATTCAAGGAGACTGGGTGAAGCCTGGTGCTGTTATATTAGATGCTGGTTACAATAAAGGTAATATTGGTGATGTAGATTATCATGCGTGTTTAGAAAAAGCATCTGCCATAACACCAGTTCCAGGTGGAGTAGGTCCAGTAACAATTAGTATGTTATTAAAACATACTGTTGATTCAGCTGAGCGTGTAATGAAAAAATAGTTAACAATTCATGAAAGTTTTGAAAAGATGATTGACAAAAATTAAGATACATTATATTATAAATGTAACGCAATTAAGTTCGGTATATGTTTTATGGATAAGAGGGTCGTAGCTGCAATGTATGTAGGCGATTTGTTCCTACATAATAAGGGCTACGACCTTTTTATGTAGCGATAATCGATTCGTTTTCCTAAAAGTTATATTAGGTCTTAGTGTGTAACACATATTTGGAGGTTTTACAATGAACACAGGTAAAGTTAAATGGTTTAATGCAGAAAAAGGTTTTGGTTTCATCGAGTCTTCTGAAGGTCAAGACGTATTCGTTCACTTCTCTGCTATCCAAACAGAAGGTTTCAAAACTTTAGAAGAAGGTCAAGAAGTAACTTTCGAAATCGTTGAAGGTAACCGTGGACCACAAGCTTCTAACGTAACTAAAGCTTAATTTTATTTCAAAAAGGTGATGCCCTTTCATATGCATCACCTTTTTTTAGTGAAGATTGTTGTTTTGAATGAATTTATGAGGAAAATAAGTTATGATACTTTATTTAAAGCAACAAGATAAGAATAGCTGAAGCGAAAATGTATGTTGCTTTAGTTAGTATATACATTTATCGCTTTAATATAAGTAACTAATGTATTTCTTATTAGTTATTATTTCTACTCATTTATATTCTTCCGTTTATTAAACCGCAAACTGCCCACAAATCAAGGTATTCAGGTTTCCCACTAATAATAATTCACCTTAATGTTTGGAGAATGAAAAAAAGTGAAATAAAATGGAGAGTATATATTATAGCAATACTAAAACATACACTCTTGATTGATCTTTTCGAATAGAAAATAGATTCTGTATAATATTATATATAGAAATTATGTACGTATTAAGTGGTGTTGTTTATACATTCCATAAAAGAAACACACATTTCATACCATGACATTTTTACCTCATATTAACGTGAAGTTCAATCGTTAGAGTAAAAAACAAGGAGGAAAAAGTATTGACAACTTTTTCAGATTTTAAATTAAGTAGCAGTTTAGAAAAGGCAGTATCAAACATGGGGTTCGAAGAGCCTACACCAATTCAGGCACAAGCGATTCCTATTGCCCTTTCAGGTAAAGATATGATAGGACAAGCACAAACAGGTACAGGAAAAACTACTGCATTTGGTGTTCCTTTACTAGAAAAAGTAGAAGTTGGGAAAGCAGTTCAAGGATTAGTAATTGCTCCAACAAGAGAATTGGCTGTCCAAGTAGCAGAAGAATTAAACCGTATCGGTTCTGTAAAAGGAATTCGCACACTTCCTATTTATGGTGGTCAAGATATTAACCGACAAATCCGTGGATTGAAAAAGAAGCCTGAAATTATCGCTGCAACTCCAGGTCGTTTAATTGATCATATTGAACGCAAAACAATTCGTCTTCAAGATATAAAAATGATTGTATTAGACGAAGCTGATGAAATGTTAAATATGGGATTCATTGACGATATCGAAAGAATTTTGAGCGAGACACCAGAAAGCCGCCAAACTTTATTGTTCTCAGCAACAATGCCAAGAAAAATTCAAAACTTGGCAGAAAAATTCATGGATGAACCTGCTTTAGTAAAAGTTAAAGCAAAAGAAATGACAGTTACAAATATTGAACAACAATATATTGAAGTACAAGAACGTCAAAAATTTGATGTATTATGTAGTTTACTTGATATTCAATCACCTGAACTTGCAATTGTATTTGGACGTACGAAAAAACGTGTAGATGAAGTGGTTGAAGGATTAATTAAACGTGGTTACTCAGCAGAAGGAATTCATGGTGATATTCCTCAAGGAAAACGTGACCAAGTAATTCGTCGTTTTAAAGAACAAACAATTGATATTATGGTAGCGACAGATGTAGCTGCTCGTGGTTTAGATATTAGTGGAGTGTCTCATGTATATAATTTTGATATTCCACAAGATCCAGAAAGTTATGTTCACAGAATTGGACGTACTGGCCGTGCTGGTAAAAAAGGACTTGCTATTACATTTGTTGGCCCTAGAGAGCTTGATCACTTACGTATCATTGAAAATGTTACCAAAAAGGCAATGACTAAAAAGCCAATTCCATCTTTAACAGATGTATTAGCTGGAAATCAACAAGCTACTATTAATAAAATTACACAAACAGTTCTAGATAATGAATACAGTGAGTATAAACGTGTAGCTGAAAGTTTATTAGAAGAAACAGACTCAGTAACTTTACTTGCTGCAGCGTTAAAATTATTAACAAAAGAACCAGATGCTACACCAGTTAAATTAACAGCTGTAGAACCATTACGTTCTAGAAAGCCTAAAAAGGATAACCGCTCTGGTGGTGGCGGTGGCCGCAGACGTCGTCCTTCAGATCGTGGAGGAGAACGTGGATTTGATAAAAACCGCAACAATTCTTCTTCTGGTGGAGAAAGAAGAACTAGAAGCCGTAATAGAAGTAAATAAGCTTAATACAAAAAAAGATACTAACCGACATATTTGTTGTTTAGTGTCTTTTTTTTGTTATGTTTACATATTAAAATATATTTGGATAAGTGGAATGCGAATAAATAAAAAAATGTTTTGAAACGAAAAGAAATGGGTACAATAGCTAAATGAAGGATATCTTAAAGATGTCTTTTTTTATTTAAATCTAGGAGGCAATAAAATGGCAACAGGTAAAGTAAAATGGTTTAATTCAGAAAAAGGTTTTGGATTTATTGAAGTAGAAGGTGGAGAGGATGTATTTGTACATTTTTCCGCTATTCAAACAGAAGGGTTTAAAACCCTAGATGAAGGCCAAGAAGTTAGCTTTGAAATAGAAGAAGGTAGCAGAGGACCTCAAGCTGTTAATGTAACAAAAAGATAGTATTACAAAAAAAGAGTCCACTTTTGCATGGACTCTTTTTTTGTAAATGAAAGCTAATAATTTATGGTTTATGATTCATATAAGAGAAGTTCTTTGCTAAATGATGAGTTTTCTTATACAATAACATAGATATAGAAAGAGGTGCTTTTAGTGAAAGAATTTACAGTAAACTTCCATGTGGAAGATGGAATGAACCAAATGGTTGTGCAAAAGCTTAGTGAAGATGATTTTAATCGTGTTACAAGTGGAGGCACTAGACAATTATTCGAATTAGATACTAATATTGGCTTTTTTATCTATTTTGATGCAGAAGATGAAGCTGGGAAAGAATCCTATTTAGTATTACAATATGAAGAAGATAAGGAAGAACCATCTGCTTGCTTTAGCTTTCAGCTGAAGGATTTCTATCAATTTGTTGCATTGCATCTTAATGATTTGCAATATGAAGAAGAGGATAGTGAGGAAGAAGAATTTGGTCCTATTCATTATTTAGCACATTTAATGCATCATATTGTAGAAGATGGTAAATCAGTAGAAGTATAAGAAGTATATGCTTGTAAAAAAGGTCAACTCTCACCGTTATTATCCATTAGAATAGTGTCTTAACACGATTTTAAATAAGTGGAAGAATATCGAAATGTGAGATTTGACCCTTTTTTGTTAGTGAACGCTCATTTTATTCTTCTTCTTTTTCCATATAATGCATACTACAAAAGTTTTTTATTTCTTCTAATTCGTAGTCTTCTAATCCATAGTCTAGGAATTTATTCTCAAGGCTATCATAAAAATGATAATTCAAAATTTTGGATGCATTTTCATCTTTGTAAAAGAGAACTTTTAATTGTAAATTTTCTTCCTCTGATAATTCGTCCTCTTCATCAAACTCAACTGTTAGAAAAAATTCATATCTATCACCAACAAGGATTCCTGTAGGATCTTTTATTTGTTCTACTGTATATTCTGTGATATTCATGATAAACCTCCATTAATTCTTTAAGTAACATCTAGATACACGACATTGGTACTACTTGAAAATAATATCATAAGAAAAAAGGAATAGCTAATAGTTTTCCCTTTAAGATATAGTATTAGATAAAACTAATGATTACTCGACTCTTCTTCAAGGAATAAATGTTTGTAGGAGAGGTATAAAGAGGATATTTTAAATAATAGAAGCTACTATAACGCAAAAAGCAATAACGACAAACTATTTCAAAAAATTAACTATTTTGACAAATAAATATAACGAAAAAATATTTGCATAACATATAGTAATATGTCATAATATAAATTTTGACAAAAAAAATTATCTGTGATATACTTATATTCAGTTGATGTTTTAGATGTAGATTTATATTTGTTCGCACTTGTTTAGGGATACAGAAATTTCTCTTTGTCACAAGTGTTTTTCTATTTTAAAAAGCTTCCTGGAGGTGCTTCGTTTTGGCAATGGGTTTTGGAAGAAGAATTAATGAAGAAGTAATTAAAGAAGAAGTTAAGGTTTGGGATTGTGTTTCAGAAACATGTAAGTGTTGGATTCGTGATAATTTTAAAAGTGATGACAAGCCAAAGTGCCCAATATGTGGAAGTGAAATGGTTTTAACAACAAGAGAATTACAAGTTGTTAACAACAATAGTATATATTCTAAGTAAATCGCAGTAATAATAGGATACCTATAGATTAGTACTAAATACTAAACCTATAGGTATTTTTATTTTGTTTTTTATACGCTAGGAATTGGGTTTATTTTAATAATTTTCTTATATGTTAAATAGGTTAAAAGGCATTATTACATAAAAAAAGATGATTTCGTTATATTGAAATCATCTTTTTTCTTTTTAATTATAGTTGTAGTTAATTAATAAAACTAATCATGAAGGGAATTAAAGAACTTGCCCATATTACAGTAATCCATGCACCTAAGATCATGGCTAAGGTTGAAAAAGTTGCAGCTTGCTCACCTATTTCCATTGCCTTTGATGTTCCTACTCCATGGGCTCCCATTCCTAAAGCTAACCCTTGTGAGATTGGGGAACGTAGTGATAACCATTTAATCACATATGGCCCAATTATTCCACCTAGTACACCTGTAATAATAACAAATATAGTAGTAAGAGTTGGTAATCCACCAGTCTCTTCTGATACGACAATAGCAATTGGCGTAGTTATAGAACGTGGTAGTATACTAATAAGGAAATCTGTCTTTAATTGAATCACCATTGATAAAAGGAATGATGAAAGAATGGCTACAATTGTACCAGTAGTAACACTCACGATAATAGTACCAAAATGTTTTTTTAATAATGGTAAATTTTTATATATTGGCACAGCGAAAGCAACAGTAGCAGGACCTAACAAATGTGTTAACGGTTTTGTTGAGTCAAGATATGTTGTAGCTGGAATATGACATATATAAATAAATAGAATGAGAAGAATTGGTGTAAGTAATAATGGGTGGAATAAAGGAATGTTCCATTTTTTGTAGGATTTTTTCGCTAGTTTGTAAAGGATAAAGGTAATAATGGTTAGTAAGACTACACTCACTATACTCATTTACTCACCCTCCGTCTATTATAAATTCTTTCGGCTGTAAATCCTGTTGCTCCCATCACAATAAAAGTACTTATTGCAATTAATAATACTGTTTCTATCCCCTTCATATTTAGAATTTCATTGTAATTAACTATTCCAACAGCAGAAGGGATAAAGAATAGTAATAGTTCTGCAAGTAACCATGTAGCTCCTTTTTCAACCCATTCAATTTTCACTAATTTGATTTGTAAAGAAATAAATAATATGATCAAGCCAATCATGGAAGATGGCAGTGGTACATCGATTAACATTTTAATTCCCATACCGATAAATAAAAAGAGATGAAGAAAAATAATTTGTCCTATAATTTTTAACCACTTCAAAAAAATCACCTTCCGAGCTTTTTAGATGAATGCATCCAAAGCTCCTTTGTTATACTATATGGTTATCATACGCGTTTTTTTGTTATTCGTAAAATACATAGTATTCATGATTGTCATAACTATAAGTTATGATGAGAAAAGATTTATATAAAAAAAGAGAAGGTTTATTTTTCATTAAGAATGAAATCAATAAACCTTCTTCCAGCAACAGAAAGATAACGATCTTTTTTTGTGATAATTGCCAACTCCCAATTAGTAATTGGTTCAAGCGTAATATAACGTACTTGATTATTATTGGCTCGATTACAAATAGATTCAGGTAAGATGGAAATCCCAAGATTAGCAGCAACAATTTCAATCATAAAATCCCATTGAGAACTTTTAAATATAATATTGGGTTCAAAACCTGCTTGTATACATTTATTCCACATAATTTCATATAATGCGAATTCTTCGCTATAAAAAATAAACTCTTCTTCTTTTAATTCATTTAATTGTACTGTCTTACGATGTGCTAATGGATGTGATTCATGAACAATTAATTTCATTTCCTCTTTTACAAGATGGAAAATATGAAAAGAGTCATGATAAAGAGGAAGGACAGCAATCCCTATCTCAAATTCACCTTCTTCTACACTTTTTACCACCTTTGCAGCACCATATTCTTTAATATTGATATGGATATTTGGGTAAGCCTTATGAAAGGCAGAAATAACCCTTGGAAAATATAAACTACCAATAATTGGCGGTATTCCAATATTAATACTTCCTCTTGTTAAATTAGTCATATCATGCAGAGTCGAAGACATTTCCTCCACTTGTCTAATAATTTTTTGAGCATATTCAAAAACAATGGAACCAGCATCTGTTAATTGATGTGTTTTATTAGATCGAAGTATTAACGTTACACCCATTTCCTCTTCCAATCCTTTTATTGCTTTACTTAATGCAGGTTGTGAAATATGAAGTTTTTCTGATGCTTTTGTCATATTTTTCTGTTTAACTACTTCAACAAAATAAAGTAATTGTCTAATTTCCATAAAATCCTCCTGATGGGAAAAGGGTTAACCCAAATGCCATTTAATTATCATTTAGGTATTTTTTTAAGTACCCCAAAATTTCGAATCATGGAACCAACAAACATGATACCTGATCCTCCGAGTAGGAATATTAAAACCGTATTTTTACTAATAATATCCAATGGATATAATATACTTCCTAAAATACAAATAAATCCGAATAAAGTTAAAATCCAACCTAATTTCACCATATTATTACTTCCCTTACGTAATTTGTATGTATCCTTCTTATTTTAAGCATTATAAGTTAACTGTACAAGTGGAAAGTATATTATTTGAAAATAATGAGCATTTAAGTTTGAAAAATCTCTAAAGTGGTATAAAGAAGTTATCAGCATTTGTATAGGAGTGAGAGAATGACAAATTTTCAAAAAGTAAGAGTCACTTATAGAAGTGATTGGAAAAACAATCTCATGGCAAGTAGAAAATTTGAAAAACTATATAAGAAAAATCCTAGTGGATTGATGAGTTATCCATACTATAATTTAGGGAATTCAAAAGTCCTCTCAGAAAATGAAGTCAAAGAAAGAATGTAAATACTGTATAAATGTCTTGTAGTTATTTCTATAATGAATATAAAAAGCAGAAATTTCCCCACAAACTCTTTTCAACAAAGGGAACTATCCATCCATTAGCTTTCCTTCCAATCTCAAAAAACGGTATGAACATTCTATCAGGGAATAAAAAAATGTGTCAATTCAGCAAAGAATTAACACATCTATATCATATATATACAGTTTCTACTAAACGAAATAATTTTTATGTATTCGAGTATGCCCTACAAATGCAATAAAATATTCGTTGCTAATGGATTTTCTTTATTGTGCTATAGATGTTTCTGTTAAGTAATCGGTAAAGACTTTTTCGATTATCGTTTGATCTAGTGAATAGTCTCTATTTTGTAATTCTTTTATCCGGACAACATAAACAGATTTAACAAATATGTGAAGTGCTTCATCTTCAGTTAATCTATGAATCTTTTTTATTAATTCATTGTCAGTTACATAATTAACAATTCGACTAAGGAATTCTTTTGGATAATCTTTTGGTAATTTGCCAGTTTCCTCTGTGAAAATACCTCCTTGGCCTTCAATTTCGACATGCCGTATTACTTTGTTTAATTGTTGAATACTAAATATCTCCATTGATCAAACACCTCTTTCCTCTAGTATTATAACAGGCTATTAAATAGGAGTAAATTAATGTTTTTTGACTCTGTGAAAAAGCAGTATTTTAGGTTTATTATTCGGTGTTATATAAAAGAGTGAATAATTGGCTTTAGAAAAGGAAACAAAAAGGATTAGCGAATAATATAACTAATGGTAAAATAGGCAGTAATAGATTAATAATAAAAGTTAAGGAGATAGTATGGATAGTAATAATAATATGTATCAAATGGTTAAAAAATTTCACCAAGCTTTTGGTCATGAAGTAGCTGAAAAACCTAAAGCTATTGAAGAAAAAACAGCTATTAATCGTGCTGTATGGACGGGTGAAGAACTAGTAGAATTTTTATATGCTACAGCAAATGGAGATGAGGAAAAATTTCAGCAACTCTATCAAGGATTTAAAAATGGTCTCGATAAAGCTGCAGATAAAATATTGCAACAAAAAAAACCGGTTGATGATGTTTTGGTAGCCCAAATGGATGCATTAACAGATATCGAATATTTTAATCAAGGTAGTTTTGTAATTGCAGGTGTTGAACCAATGCCTTTATTTAACATTGTTCAAGAAGCAAATATGGCTAAGTTATTTGAAGATGGAAAACCAAGATTTAGGGAAGAAGATGGAAAGATTATTAAGCCACCAAATTGGGAAAGAGATTTTGCGCCAGAAGGTCGTTTAAAGCAGGAGATTGAGCGTCAATTGACTAATAATGAAAAATAGAAGGAATATTATATTCCTTCTATTTTTCATATAAGTAACGTGGAATCAATACTGTGGGATTTCCGGAAACATATGGTCCAACCTCATATTGTTGAAATATCAAGAACAAGCCTTCGTCAGCTAAATAAAAATTTGTGTCCTTTGTCACTTTGAAATTTTTCCATTCAGAACTATCAGCATAAAATATATCAGGGTGTTTCCTAGCGTAATCTTGAACATAATTTGTTACCACTGCATAATTTTTTTCTGATTGAATAAAATTATCTAGTAATAATCTTTCTCCACTTTTTACATCAAAATTATAGGTGGAGATTAAAGTGTTTCCGTGAGCCCCACCTGTAAAACGATAATCATTATATAAAATACTTAGATAATTATTTTTGTTATATTTAACTTTATAAGTAGTAAGATATTCATATATGCAAGTAGAGGGATATTCCAAACATTTAGGGTCATCTTTTATGTTTTCTTGTTGCTCTAAGACCTCTTTATAGGACAAGTAAGAATTTTCAATATGGCTTACTAAAGTTTTATTTATTTTTGTTTGAGAGACATTATTAGGTGCACTTGCTAGATACGGATATTTTAAAGCGTCTATATTTTTATATTTTTTTGTAACAACAATATTTGGACTATTAATAGCGTCGGCAATAATTGGATTGGATATCATTACAAAAATTTGTATAATGATTAACACACGAAATAACATTTTTGAAGACTGCATAATTTTTTCTCCTTTAAAGTGGTATTTATATTTTTTGATAAATAGGAAAAAATATACAACTAAAATAAATTTAAGAGACCAGATGAATGGCGGTTGGAGCCAGATTTTGCAAAACTTCAAAGAGTATGTACAATTCAGTAGTGCAAGTATATTCTCAAACAAAATGGTAAGATATATAATTTTTTGTTTAAAGTGAAGAAAAAAATACAAAAGAGTTAATACACATATGTTTTTATGTGATTAGCTCTTTTTTTGTTTGAAAGCGTTTTAATTATTGGGAGGAATGTAATTATATTTGTGGAATATTTATTAGTACAGTGTAAAACGAATAAATTAGCTGATACATTTCATGACAAAGAAACTAGAGGGGGAGTTTCATGAGTTCAGAAGTAAAATTTAATGGAAAATCACTGTTATATGATCGTTATCGACCTAGTTACCCAATTTCCTTTTTTAATGAATTGATTCAAAAGGTTGTAAAAAACAAAAATCCAATTATTGCTGATATTGGAGCAGGAACAGGTATTTTTACAGAAATTTTAACAGAGAACTTTCAAAATGTTATAGCTATTGAACCTAATGATGAAATGAGAGCAGTGTTAAAAAGAAGAATGGTAAATAAAAATTGTTTGTGTTTAAAAGGAAAAGCGGAGAAAACAGGGTTATCCGATAGAAGTGTTGATTTAATAACTGTAGCACAAGCATTTCATTGGTTTGATCCGTTAGATTTTAAAGAAGAGTGTGAACGTATCCTAAAAACAAATGGTCGTGTTATGTTAATTTGGAATAGCCGTGACCATGGGAGTAAATTAAATAAGGAAACAGCTACTATCTCTAAAAAGTATTGTCCAGATTTTAAAGGGTTTAGTGGAGGAATTAATATTGAAAAATTAAATTTACAAACTTTTTTTACAAGTGGATATGAACATTATTCGTTTTCTAATCCTTTAAAAATGACGAAGGAACAATTTATTGGAAGAAACTTGTCTGCTTCTTATGCACCAAAGGAAGAGGATAAAATGTATGCACCATTTGTAGACGAGTTAAGTTATCTATATGATTCATATTGTTCTAAAGAAAATACGATTATTGTTCCGAATGATGTTCATGTATATGTTGGAAAATTACACGGTAATATTAATTTAACATTGCTATAGTTTTGAATATATAGTATACTCTCTTTCAATATAAGTTAAAAGCATGGAGAAGGAAAAGTAAATAAGGCAGTGTTTTATAGAGAGCTTCTGATGGTGGAAATGAAGTAAATGAACCTTATTGAAAATGACCTTTGAGCTTCGTACCGAAAACAAGTTTGAGTAGGCTACGACGAGAATGGCACTCGTTATCACAGCAGCAGTATCTCTTTAGAAAAGACGTACTGAATGAGGCAAATAATGAAAAAATTGTGAACATAGGTGGTACCACGGGTAATCTCGTCCTAATCTTTTAGATTAGGGCGTTTTTTTATTTTTCAGCAATAATAGTCTATTTTTGAAGGAGGAATTTCAATGACAATATTTATTGGAGGGGCATGGCCATACGCCAATGGTTCGTTGCATCTTGGTCATATTGCTGCATTATTACCAGGAGATATCCTTGCACGTTATTATCGACAAAAAGGTGAAGACATATTATATGTTTCAGGTAGTGATTGTAATGGTACACCTATTTCTATTCGAGCAAAGCAAGAAAGGAAAACAGTAAAAGAAATTGCTGATCACTATCATCAAGAATTCCATTCATGTTTTTCTCAGTTAGGCTTTACTTTTGATCTTTACACTAGAACAGACGAAGGGCATCATCATAAAAGTGTAAAGGAACTCTTTTTAGTATTAGAACAAAACGGCTACTTGTATAAGAAGACGGTAGAACAAGCTTATTGTGAAAAGGACCAACAGTTTTTACCAGACCGATTGGTACAGGGGATTTGCCCTTATTGTAAAAATCCAGCTAGAGGAGATCAATGTGATGTATGTTCAACTATGTTAGATTCACTAGATCTTCTTGAGAAAAAATGTAAAATCTGTGGAGAAGAACCAAAGATAAAAGAAACAGAGCATTATTATTTTCCATTCAGCAAATTTCAAAATGAAATAGAAAGTTATCTCAAAAAAGCTGAAATAGGTCAATTATGGAGAGAAAATGCGGTTTCCTTAACCAATCGATATTTAAAAGAAGGACTAATAGATCGAGCAGTAACAAGGGATTTACCAAATGGGATAGATGTCCCAATACCTGGCTTCGAAGGCAAGAAAATTTATGTGTGGATCGAAGCTGTTTCTGGTTATCTTACGGCGAGTAAAGAATGGGGTAAGCTGACAAATTACAATTACAATAAATACTGGCAAAAAGATACGGTATCTTACT
>DATMFU010000424.1:0-11919 GCA_035556015.1 Niallia sp.
AATAAAGGAACTTTTCTTTTTATAAATAGAAAAACGGAAAAAGAGAAAGAATACTTTATCAATACGGTAGAAGATGACGATAGCATCGGTATTTATGAAATAACAGTTGATTTAAAAGAGGATAAAGAGGAATTTTCAACTACTGGTGTCTGGGACTTATATATAAAGGTAGAGGATCCTGAAGAAGACGAAGAGAAGAAATATCGATTAAAAAGTAACCGTCAAGAATTGAGTCTAATCTATCATGATTATAAAAATGATGAAAACCATGTTTACTTTTATCCTTATACTACAAATAAAATGAATGTCTCTTTTAAAACAACGAAAAGACCATTTATTGCAAAAGTGGAAGAAGCTTATGTTGATAAAGGTGGACTATTAAATATAAGAGGTTTTGTATTAAACGCTGAAGCGTTAAGGAATAATGTTAAAAATATAAAGAAGACATTAATTATATCGAATCACTTGGATGATGAGCGACATCGTATTGAATTAGAAGATGTAGAAAGAGCAGATTTAACTGAATTATATGGGGATCAAGTACGTAACTATGATGAGGTTGGTTTCAAAGGGACAATCCCTCTTAAGGATTATTTACACACAACCGAACTAATATACTTACGTTTCTATATAGAATTATCATATAAAGATGGAGATAACAAGGAAGTAGTTACAGTTACTCCGAGACTTACCTTTAATCCATTTAATCCTTTGCATGCTAAACGAATGATCATTACGAAGGTTGATGGCGTTAATCGAAAAATTTTAATCAAAAAGACGAAAGTAAAAAGTTATTTATCTGTTAAAGTATATGTCTATAACTTCAAAAAAGAATGGAAAGGCAAAATTAGAAGGAAATTACACGATATTAAAAGAAGTAGAAAGCTTAAATTAGTTTACAAAAAACTATTTAAAGTAGCTGGTTACTTACCGGCTAGAAAAAAATCCGTTATTTTTGAAAGCTTTGCTGGTAAGCAATATAGCTGTAATCCTAGAGCTATATTTGAATATATGAAGGAAAATAATCCAGATTATAAAATGTATTGGAGTGTAGACAAGCGATACATTAAGAACTTTGAAGGTAGAAATTTGAATATCGTTCCAAGATTTTCTATTCAGTGGCTATTTGTGATGGCGCGTGCTCAATATTGGGTAAGTAATAGTCGATTACCTTTATGGGTTCCAAAACCAAAGCACACAACTTATTTGCAAACATGGCATGGAACTCCTTTGAAAAAATTAGCTGCAGATATGGATGAAGTGCATATGCCTGGTACAAATACAGTGAAATATAAAAATAATTTCCTTAAAGAGGCTTCCAATTGGGATTATTTGATTTCGCCTAATGCATACTCAAGTGAAATATTTGCAAGAGCATTTGGATTCCAAAAAGAGATGATTGAATCAGGCTATCCAAGAAATGATGTCCTCTATAATGATGATGAAAAAGATAATATTGAAGGATTAAAACAAAATTTTGGTTTGCCATTAGATAAGAAAATTCTTCTTTATGCACCAACATGGAGAGATAATCAGTTCTATGGAAAAGGAAAATATAAATTTGATCTAGAATTAGATTTAAACATGTTAAGAGAACAAATTGGCGATGAATATATTGTTTTATTGAGAATGCATTATTTAGTTGCGGAAAACTTTGATTTAACTCCTTATGCAGGTTTTGCTTTTGATTTCTCAAATTATGAAGATATTAGAGAACTGTATTTGGTTTCAGATATGTTAATAACAGATTATTCTTCTGTGTTCTTTGACTATGGTAACTTAAGAAGACCGATGATATTCTTTGTTTATGACATTGAAGATTATCGTGACAACTTAAGAGGTTTTTATTTTGATTTTGAAGAAAAGGCACCAGGACCACTTGTAAAAACAACAGAAGAAGTTATTGAAGCAATTAAGCAAGCTGAAGTAACACCTATAAGTGACCAATTTGAAGAGTTTTATGAGAAGTTTTGTTACTTAGAATCTGGTGTATCTTCTAAGCGGGTAGTTGATACTGTTTTTAATAAAAAAAAGTAATGGAAATAAGTATAACTTTAAGATAAAAAAGATCGATTAACAGAAATTAGTCTGTGTAATCGATCTTTTTTATTATTTTGATTCAAGATGTGCTTTTAATTCATTCTGGATTTTTTGCTTTTCTGTATCATCTACTATTAAATACCAAACTTTATCAATGGTTTGTCCAGTACCGTTTATCGTCATCTGTTCGATATTATTGGCAGCTGATTTGTAGTTAGCTTGTATATCTACCATCTCATCAAACGTAATGTTTGTTTTAATATTTTTACTTAATGCATCAAAAATCTTGTTGTAATTAGTTAATGAACTTACACTTGCACCTTCTTTAATAACAGCTTGAATAATTAATCTTTGTCTTAGCTGTCTTCCAAAGTCTCCCCTTGGATCATCATATCGCATACGAGAGAACTTTAAAGCATCTTCACCATCTAAAGTAACTTTTCCTTTAGGAAAATGAACGCCCTCATACGTGAAGTCTAAGTCATTATTAACCGTTATTCCACCTACTGCATTTACTATGTCCTTAAATCCTTCCATATTTATTTGCATATAGTAATCAATAGGTATATCTAAGAAATTCTCTACTGTATCCATCGACATAGCTACTCCACCAAAGGCATAGGCATGGTTAATTTTATCCGTTGTTCCCCGTCCGACAATTTCTGTTCGAGTATCACGTGGAATACTTAACATTTTTACTGACTTTTGAGCTGGATTGACAGTTAGAACAATCATTGTATCAGATCTACCAGAATCACCATCTCTTTCATCTACACCAAGCATTAGAATCGAAAAGGGTTCCTTCTTTTCTAATGATAAATTATCTGATCGTTTAGTCGTTTCTCTTTCAATTGGTTGATGCATTGTATCTACCGCAGTTGTTAAAGAATGCCAAACATTATATACATATGCTCCTACACCGATTACAAGCAGTATTAGAATAATCCCTGTGATTTTTAGCCATTTCCTCTTTTTTACTGTTTTATTTTTCCTACTCATGTAATTCCACCCTCCATAATTCAAAATGGTAAACTAATTTAAAGATAGCAGAAATGACATATGCTGGATACACACTTTTTGAAGATTTTTGCATAATTTGGTGAAATATAGAGAATTATGTTAGTAAAAATCCATGTACATATTTGGTTATGTAGTAGTAATGAATTATAATAAAAGAAGAATTCAACACTTAGTATTACCATTATCTTGATCTTTAATAAGGGAGGTATAAGTAATGAGTAAGGTAAAAAAAGCAATTATACCGGCTGCGGGATTAGGAACAAGATTTCTGCCAGCGACAAAGGCAATGCCAAAAGAAATGCTCCCAATTGTCGATAAACCAACTATTCAGTATATAGTAGAAGAAGCAATATCTTCTGGTATAGAAGATATTATTATTGTAACTGGTAAAGGAAAAAGAGCGATTGAAGATCACTTTGATAATGCACTAGAATTAGAAGAAAATCTAATTTCAAAAGAAAAATTTGATTTGTTAGCAAAAGTTAGAGAGTCATCAAATGTGGAAATACATTATATTCGCCAGAAAGAACCAAAAGGTCTAGGACATGCTGTTTGGTGTGCGAGAAATTTTATTGGACAAGAGCCATTTGCCGTTCTATTAGGTGATGATATAGTTGATAGTGAAAAACCTTGTTTAAAACAACTTATAGAAAAATATGACGAAACTCGCTCTTCTGTTATTGGAGTAAAAGTAGTTCCGGATTCAGAAACACATAGATATGGAATAGTGGATCCCATTCCTGATCAACAAGAGAGAACGTATCAGGTGAAGGAATTTGTTGAAAAGCCTAAAAAAGGAGAAGCACCATCTAATTTAGCGATTATAGGAAGATATATTTTTACTCCTGAGATTTTTCATTTCCTTGAATCACAAGAGGTTGGTACAGGAGGAGAAATACAGTTAACAGATGCTATTGAGAAGCTAAATAAAATTCAACGGGTTTTTGCATATGAATTTGAGGGAAATCGATATGATGTAGGAGAACAATTAGGTTTTATCCAAACAACGATTGAACTAGCTTTAAAAAGAGACGATATTAATATTCCGTTAAAAGAATATATATGTGAACTAGCAGATAGACTTAATAAAGAAAAGATAAAATCAAAGTAAAGCAAAAAAAACTGAACTCAAAAAGTTCAGTTTTTTTTATGTTTTTAACTAATCTACTCCTTTTACTACTATATCATCATAGTTCTTTTTACCTACAAACGTAATATTTGTAATAAGTATTTAATCATATGAAATATTCTTTACGTTTAAATAGAATATGTAATTAAACTAAAATAGAGCGAAAATAGTAATAATTACCTATCATTGTTTTTTGATATTCTATTAACATATCGACCAATTTACTAGATAATAGAATTATAGAAAAATAATAGGAGTGATTTTAATTAAATGCAGAATTATTGGAAAGCAGTCGGTGGAACTTTCTTATTATCTTTAGGCATCTGGACATTTGCACCTCAGCCAAATATTGAGGCAGAAGGAAACAAATGGACTGCAAACTTTTATAATAATGAAAGTTTGACTGGAACACCTGTTTCTACGTCCTTTGATAACTTGAGGTTTAATTGGGAGAAAAATGAACCGATTGCTGGAATTAACAAAGATGGTTTCTCGGCTAGTTTTCAAAAAAATGTTAGCATAAATGATTCCCAAAAAAATTACTATTTTCATGCATATGCAGATGACGGTATTAGAATGTATCTAGATAATCAAAAGATTATCGATAACTGGACAAATTCTAGTAGTAAGTTTCTTGCATCTCCACTGAATGGTTTATCAGTAGGGACTCATACAGTTAAAACAGAGTTCCATGAGAATAAAGAAAATGCTGTATTATTTTCTGATATGATTCCTTTTGATTCCTGGATCGGATACTTCTTTAATAATGAGAAATTTAGCGGGAACCCTCAGGATGCCATTGTTTACTCTCCAGATAAGAATGGAGATTTAAATTTTGATTATCAATATGATAAACCGAATGCTAAAGGGATAGGGTATAACCATTACGCTGCAAAATTTTTTACTTATAAAAAACTGCCTGCCGGCAATTACATTCTGAATACGAAACATGATGATGATGTCCGTATCTTTATTGATGGCAAAGAAGTAGTAAATAGTAATAAAGCTAGTCAAGAAACTGTGATGATTCAAATACAAGATAATCAAGGTTCAGATGTACATGATATTCGAATTGAGTATGTGGAGAAAACAGGAAAAAGTTATTTACAGTTTTCTTTAAAACCAATAAATGAGAGTTTATCTACATCTAAATGGCTAGGTTTCTATTTTAATAATACTTCTACTTCAGGTAACGGGGTAGTATCTACTAGTATTAGTGATATTAAATATAATTGGGGAACTTCTTCTCCTATCAAAGCTATTAATAACAATAATTTCTCCTCTTCTTATTATAAACTATTAAATAAAGGAGATTATTATGTTCATACATTAGCAGATGATGGAGTAAAAGCATCCATTAATAATAATCTGTTAATAAATAGCTGGGCAAGTAGCTCTGGGAAGAGTAATAAGGCTTTAATTACTAATTTAACTAGTGATAATAATATTTTCCGATTAGATTATTTAGAGAAAACAGGGAAAGCTTTCGTTTATGGAGATGTTCTGCCATTAGGGCAATGGCTTGGATATTATTACTCCAATAATTCTTTAAAAGGTACACCGGTAAATAAACAAGTGATTAAAGGAGATCAGACTGGATCATTTAGCTTTGACTATGGATATAATGCACCAATGTCTGGAGTACCAAAGAATAATTATTCTGCAAGCTTTGTTACAGCACTAAAGCTTGATGCAGGAGAATATGTTATTCGTTCTCTAGCGGATGATGGAATTCGTGTATATGTGGATGATCAGTTAGTTATTAATCGTTGGACTTCTGGAAATTCCAAAAAAGATGATTACAAGATTAATATAAGTGATAGAACTGAACAAGATTCTACTAAGAAAAATATTCATTGGATACGTGTTGAATATTTAGAGAAAACAGGGAAATCTAAGCTTAATTTTGATATAAAACCAGTTAGTAAATCTGTATCTACTAAAGATTGGATGAGCGTTTTTTATCCTAATACTACACTCTCTGGAAACGGGGTAGTTGTCGGTGGAGCTAATTCTTCAGAAAAGGTATCTACTATTCAGTATAACTGGGGTAAAAATGCACCAATGACAGGAATTCCTACTGATAACTTTTCTGCTTCTTTCTATAAGAAAATTTCAGGAAGTACGGATTATTTTGCTTCTACATTTGCAGATGATGGTATTCGTCTGAAACTAAATGGTACTAAGCTTATAGATCGTTGGAAAAGCTCAGGTGGAACGTACGATAAAGCAATTATTAAGAATGTAAGTAAATCAGAACAAATGGTACAAGTTGATTATTTAGAGAAAACTGGAAAATCATTTGCATATGCAGATGTGCAACCTTTAGGAAATTGGATTGCTTATTATTATAATAATAAGAATACTACTGGTGCTCCGGTAACTTCAAAAGTTATCAATAATTCTAATTCAAATGCTCTAGTCCAAGATTATGGGAAAAACGCGCCAGCTTCTAAAGTAAACAAAGACGGTTTTTCAGCAAAATTTGTAACAGCTAAGAAACTAAATGCTGGTGAGTATATAATCCGCGGATTATCTGATGACGGTGTTCAGATATACATTGATGGTAACTTAGTTGTGGATAACTGGAAGAATGGTTCTTATCGCGAAAAGGCTACAAGAGTAAATATAGAAGACACTAATGGCGATAATATTCACTGGATTGAAGTTAGATATTATGATAATACTTCAACTGCTAAGTTCAGCGCGTCAATCGAACCATATGATGAAAAAAATATATTAGATAGCAATTGGTATGCCGAATACTATCCAGAAGTAATGGATAAGGAAGGTAGTCCATTGTATTCTGTTGACGATAAGAAGAAACCAGTTGTAATTGGTGGCAAGAAATCTTTAAATACTATTTCTAACATCGATTTCAATTGGAAAAAATCATCACCTGATAGTTCTATTCCAGTTGATAAATTTTCAGCTGTTTTTAAAAAGAATTTAAATGTTACAGAAAACACTAATTATAATCTTATATTGCAAGCCGACAATGGAGTAATTCTTGAAATTGACGGACAGGTAATCCTTGATGGTTGGAACGGAAATATAGGCAAGAAAAATGAAGTGCTTGGTTACTATCTCTCTAAAGGAAAACATACTATCACTATTAAGTATTATGAAGGCAGTGGAAATGCTAATCTTTATTTTAATATGGTCAAATCAAAAGTTGTTACAAAGACCTATTATAATATGGATATTACCTTAAATAATGCTGTAGATATTCAATTGAGTAAAAGTGCACAGACAGATAATAAATATAAAACCTATATTAGAGAAGATGGATTTAAGTATATTAGCTCCAAACAAGATTATGGGATTATCAATTCGGGTACTTGGAGTGTTCGAGGAGCAGCTAATCTAAACTCTTGGGTAGTCGGAACTGTAAAAGGAAACGACAAAGTTACGATTAACGCTAAAACTTCTAAAAAAGATAGTGCTGGTAAGTATTGGTATGAAGTAAATTTATATAAGTATTGGTCGCCAATTGGTGGAATAAAAGAAGGAGTTACGCCAAATTACAGCGTCAAATATAATACTTGGGTAAATGCTAGCCCTACAGATATAAAATACTACATGGAACCAGCTAATTTTGAGAATGATAATAAACAAAAATTACAGTTTTTACTATTATCAACGAGTGCAAATCTTAGCTCAAAAGAAGTGAACGAAAAAATTCTGAAGAATAAAGGAATTCTAGCTGGTAAAGGAAGCTCCTTTAATAAAGCAGGAGAGACTTATGGTATTAATGAAATCTATTTAATTTCACATGCGTTGTTAGAAACAGGAAATGGAACATCTAGTTTGGCAAATGGTATTAAAGTATCAAGTGTTGATGGAAAGAAAGTTACTCCAAAAACTGTTTATAATATGTATGGCATAAATGCTGTTGATAGTTCTCCAGTTAAAAGTGGTTCCGAATATGCCTATAAAATGGGTTGGGATACTCCAGAAAAAGCCATTATAGGTGGTGCTGAGTTTATAGGGAAAAATTATATTAATAATGCTACCTATAAACAAGATACACTCTATAAAATGCGTTGGAATACAAGCAAACCTGGTGTACATCAATATGCAACAGACATCGGTTGGGCAAGTAAACAGGTAACGAGTATGTATAATCTATATAATCTGTTAAGTTCTTACCGCATGGACTTGGAAATTCCTAAGTACAAAAAATAATGGAAATCTAGTTTTGATATGTATTCTATGTGTTATAAAGTAATAATACATAGAATACTTTTTTTTGTTTTATCCTTAAAAGAGAGCTTGTATTTAGAAAGTAACTAATTTAGAAGCAGAACATACTTATCTTTTTATAAATGGTTTGAAATCCATCTTTTTTCTTTATATAATGTTTCATAGATTGTTTGAAAATCTTTTTTCTTACTTATTACAGAATAAATCTAATGGAAAGGATGTTTTTCTTTATTTATCCAAATTGTTAGATGCTGTACTATATGTTATGGTATATGAGTTATACTTTACCCAAATAAAAATTTATTAAGTGTAATACCTATTCTTTTGGTTAACAATAGAAAATATCAGAAAAGGTAATAGCTTAAAGAAAGGTTTTATAAGTTATGGTTTCTATTTTTAAAGTATTAAAAGAGCAATTAGATCATTTTCATTTAATTAGAAGATTATCCTTATATGAATTGAAGAGTGCTAATAGAAATAATTATTTAGGAATATTGTGGGAATTAATCAATCCTGCCATACAAATTTCTATTTACTGGTTTGTATTTGGATATGTACAACAAAGAAAGCCTATAGAGGGAGCAAATGGAGAAAGCTATCCATATTTTATTTGGATGCTAGCAGGAATTCTCTTGTGGTTCTTTATCTACCCATCTATTACTAAAGCTTCAAGATCCATTTATTCAAGACTAAGAATGGTTTCGCGAATGAACTTTCCTTTAAGTGTCATTCCGTCGTACGTTATTTTGTCGTTACTATATCCACAATTGTTATTGATGGTAGTAGTAATTATTATTTATCAGTTTGTTGGTTATCCAATATCTATATATTATCTACAAATACCGTACTTTTTATTTGCAGCTATCATGTTTTTATTTGCACTTGCCTTGATAACATCTACCATTTCTACTATTATTAGAGACTTTCAGATGTTATTACAATCGTTAATGAGGGTATTATTATACCTAACACCAATTTTATGGCCAGCAAATCATTTAGGTAGTACTTTTGAAAAAATTATGCATATAAATCCTATCTTTTATTTAATAGAGGGATATCGTTATGCCCTATTGGGACAGGGATGGTTTATTACGGAAAATCCTCTCATTACCCTTTATTTCTGGGTAGTTGTTCTCGTTATGTTATTTATTGGTTCTTATTTGCATGTTAGATTTAGAAAACACTTTATTGACTTTTTATAATTGGAAGTGGTTTGATGGAAAAATCTGTAGTTGTTAAAAACTTGACAAAAAGATATAAATTATATGCTAACAATGGAGATAAATTAAAGGATATATTTCTCCCGAAGAATTATGGAGAACCTTTTTATGCATTAAGAGATATTAATTTCGAAGCAGAGCATGGAGATGTTATTGGATTTGTTGGTGTAAATGGTTCTGGGAAATCCACTCTTTCCAATATTATTGCTGGGATTGTTCCTGCCACAGAAGGTACAATAGAGATTGATGGACAAGCATCATTAATTGCTGTTGCTGCTGGTGTTAATAATGAATTGACTGGAAGAGAAAATATTGAATTAAAATGTTTGATGTTAGGATTTTCTAAAGAGCAAATTAAAGAGTTAGAACCTGAAATTATTGAATTTGCAGAGTTAGGAAAGTTTATTGATCAACCTGTAAAATCCTATTCTAGTGGAATGAAATCTCGATTGGGATTTGCTATCTCTGTTAATACAAATCCAGATGTTCTAATAATAGATGAAGCTTTATCTGTTGGAGATAAGGCGTTTGCTGAGAAATGTCTAGCTAAGATGGACGAATTCAAAAAAAATGGAAAGACAATGTTTTTCGTAAGTCACTCTATTGGACAAATGAAAAAGTTTTGTGAAAAAGGAATTTGGTTGGAACATGGCCAATTAAAAATGCAAGGTTCCATTAATGAAGTTATTCCTGCATATGAAGAATTCTTAGCAAAATATAAAAAAATGAATGATAAGCAAAAAAAGGAATTTAGGGAGCAAGGCTTTAAGAAGCAAAGTGATCCTGAGTATATAGGGAAAATTTAAGCCGCTTATAAAAAAGCGGCTTCCTGTTTTCATAATAAAAGCTGTTTTTAGATGATATTAATACGAAGTATTCTTACCAATCAACAAGACATTCAAAAAGACAAATAGCCTTCAAATTCCATTTTAATGGAATTTTGTTGAAGACTTTATGGTATCATTAATAAATGAGCAGAGAAAAAATGTCATACATATAATTAATAGTACATGGGAGGTTTATGGAATGGCAAAATTCTATGACCGTAATAGTTTTGAATTAGAAAATAATATTGTTTACAATAATGATGGATATTTTGTCTTCGGAAAAAAAGAAGGTTTTCTAAGTAAATTTAAAAAGAAAACAGACAAGCTAGTTACTGTAATTACCCCTGTATATAATGCAGAAGATAATCTAAAGAAAACGATAGATTCTGTTATTAATCAAACAATTAACTTTAAAAATGTAGAATATATATTAGTAGATGATGGTTCTAAAGATAATTCAAGACCAATTCTTTTAGACTATGCAAAAAAATATCCAGAGAGTATAAAAGTAGTCTTCCTTGAAAAGAACAGTGGAACGCCAGGCCATCCTAGAAATATGGGAATTGAATTATCTACTTCTCCTTATATTACTTTTTTAGATGCAGATGATTGGCTAGAAGAAGATGGACTAGCTACTTTGTATAATATTTTGAAAGAAACGAATGATGATTATGTAGTTGGAAAAACAATACAAGTGGAAACAAAATCTACAAAGATTGTTGGAGAACATGAATCTTGTATGGAAAGAAGAAGTGTATCAACAACATCGATTCCACATATATTCCAACATTTAGGTCCAAGAGCGAGAATGGTTAAGTCGTCGTTACTAAAAGAGAATAATATTAAATATCCGGAAATGAAATTTGCAGAGGATAAGCAGTTTTTTATTGATGTACTGGTTCATGCAAAAGCAATCTCTACTACAACTAAGACAATCTATTTCTTAAATCGTTTGGATGATAATGATGCATCATTGACAAAGCAAACAGATATAATGCATAAAACGGATACCAATATAAAAGTAATTAAATATGTAAAAGCAAAGAACTTGGATGTACATCTAGAAAAGATGATTTTAAATAGACTGTATGAATTTGATTGCATCACAAGATTTTTCAATAGACAACATTTCTTTAAGAGTAAAAATAAACAGGCTTATTATAATAAATTTGCAGAAGTTGTAGAAACTACGAAGGATTTAAAGTATGATATTACGGACCAATTCTTCCATCCTATTAACAAGGTTGTTTATCAAATGTATTTGGATGGGAAATACGACTTAATTGCTAAGTTATTTATGTGGGATAAAAGTCAAAAGGTTAAAGACTTAATTGTAAAAGAGGATTTGCCTTATATGATAACTCCTATAGAAGGACATGAGCATATAAGAGTTTCAATGGCTTCTTTCTTCCAAGATGGTAGTTTCCAAGAGGATGGATATCATTTTAAGTTCCATATTTATGGGGACTATATGGAT
>DATMFU010000425.1:0-2273 GCA_035556015.1 Niallia sp.
CACCTAAGTTACTTACTAATGATGCTTGAGTTAAATTAACTGAAGCGGCATCTGATTGAAGATATGCATCACTTAGTAATACGATAGCTGCAGTTGAAGTACAAACAAGTAAAGTATCAATAAATACTCCTAATGTTTGAATTAACCCCTGTTTTACCGGATGAGATACCGCTGCAGTGGCTGCTGCATTCGGTGCTGAACCAATACCCGCTTCATTCGAGAATAGACCACGTTTAATTCCATTCATAATGGCTGCACCTAACATACCTGCAAATGCTTCTTCAAATCCAAAGGCTGATTTTATAATTAAAATTAAGATATTAGGTAATTCGGAAATATTTAAGATTACTACCATTAATGCAATTGCAATATAGGCAATCGCCATAACCGGTACAATAATTTGAGTAACACTAACAATTCGTTTTAATCCGCCAAATACTATAATTCCTGTTAATATCGATAAGATAATTCCAATGACTACTCGATCTGTACCGAAGCTTTCTTTAAAAGCAATTGAAATAGTGTTGGCTTGTACAGCGTTAAAAACGAAACCGTAAGTTAACGTAATTACAACCGCAAAAAGAATACCCATCCATCTTTTCTTTAATCCCTTTTCCATATAATAGGCCGGGCCACCACGATACAAACTACCATCTTTTACTTTATAAACTTGGGCCAAAGTACTTTCAATTAATGCTGATGCCCCTCCAATTAATGCAACCATCCACATCCAAAATACAGCACCTGGACCTCCTAGGGCAATAGCCGTTGCAACACCTGCTATGTTTCCTGTTCCGATACGAGAAGCAGCTGAAATCGTAAAGGCTTGGAAAGACGATACTCCTTTTTTTCCTGATTGCCCGTTTGGGGATTTTTCCGTTAGAAGTTTAAACATATCCGGAATCAATCTAAATTGTATAAACTTTGTTTTTATTGTAAAGAACACACCTACTACAACTAATAAAACAATTAATAAATATGAGTACATAAAAGTATTTACACTTTGTAATGAACTTTCGAACCAATTCATCAAATTCCCCCTCATGATGTTCTGTATTTCTCTGCTATGTATGATAAATATAAATTGATCGTTATTTTATCTATAATTTTTGAAGCAAAAAAAGTTTCACTCCCCAAACATTTTAGAATTATCGTACAATTTCGAGAAATTAATTGCATTTTGGACAACAACACGAATTATAACAGCATAACATTTGACAAGTAAACAACTTTTGTTACAAAAATGTGAATAGAATTTTCTACCAAAAAAGAAAAAACGAATTCCACACAAGAATCCGTTCATAATTACAACTATCAAGTTATTAATACCTAAGGCACAATCAGTTTAGTAAAAACTAATAAACTACCGTTCTTATTTTATTTACTCGCGGTATTTCAGTGTTAGTCCTTTTAAGAAGTTTCTCGTAAAGTTGTCACCACATTCTTTGTAATTTCGATGGTCTGCTTTACGTAAAATAGCGCCCAATTCCCCTTTTGTAACAATTAAACCAGCATCGTAGAAAATATCAATCATATCTTCAGAAGTTAAGCTTAAAGCTACTTTTACTCTCTTTAAAAACAAATTATTAGGCGTATCTTTCTTTGTAGGCGTTTGAATTGGGGCTTGTCCTGGTTTAGGATCTTGCTTACCTCGTTTAAAAGTCACAAAACCATTTAAAAATGATTCAAGCATTTCGTAATCACATGGAGTAAATTCATCAGTTGGTGTTAAATCGATTTCTCCATCTTCATTTTCTTTTGGTTTTGAAAGAACTTTCCGCACCTCTTCTTTTGCTAAATTCATACCGCCTAAGCGAAAAATCTCTACCATATCTGTATCTTTAATATCAAGCGCGTATCTTAGTCGAATTAATAAATCATTATTTATCACAATATCTCTCCTTCTTAATTACTAGATCTCACCGTTTCCAAACATAAACCCATTTGATATTATCACAAGTTGTAGTTAAATGTTCCTCTTACATATTCAAGCATTTCCCCTAAATTCTTTCCATACTCCACTAATAAGGTAAGTTAAGTCCTTAATTTTTTCCAAATTTTAAAAATCCATACTATGCTCTATGTATTTTAATGGCACCTAATTTACTAATAAACGCTTTTGTGATAGGACTTATCCCAAATTAAGTGTAGGTTAAACAGACTGCTTATTGAACTGCTCTATGATTAAGTAGTATCCCCAATATCTATTAATCATATTTTATCTATTTTTCATTAATCAATTTAGATTAATCCAATTTCATCCATAACACAAT
>DATMFU010000426.1:0-4140 GCA_035556015.1 Niallia sp.
TTAATAATATACATATGTTGGTAATTGTCGAAATTTCATTGGGGAAACAGTTTCTATTTTTCTGAAAATAATGGTAAAATGATTTTATTGTTCAAATTATCCAAGACAAAGGCAAACCATCTGAAAAGGTGGGACGCAAAGCCGCAGATCTAAGGTAGAACTTATTTACTATGATGGCTGGGCCACCTTATGTATTATAAGGAGGTTATTAAGTTGATTAATGTAATACCTAATCAAGAAATGCCAGCAGGTAGTTTAGATTATGATTGGTTAGAATTAATAAAAGAGGCCAAAAATCAAGGCTATACTCCTGAAGAGATAAGATCCTTGTTAACTATCTTAAGTAAATAATTAATAGTTATTCACTTACATAATTTAAGCCATTAACATACTGTTAATGGCTATTTTTCTAATAAAAAAAGTGCCTATAATAGACACAAGAATGAGGATTATAATACGTGGAGTTCATTGTTTCTCTCTCTGAAAAGGTATGATTGTTTAAAAAGAATTTTTAAACGAAGTGAAGTTTTGGTGTGAGTAATGTATAGGATGAAAGTCTTAGGATGCTGTGGATGGTCGTACGAAGTCTTGTGAATGTAAAATATATTCTAATTGCTTAATCCTTTGATTATATTGATCTAGTTTTTCATTTGTTTTTGCTTGCATCTTTATTAATGTCACCATTAAGTCTGGTTGATCATTCACTTTTTGTCCTCCTTATGAAATAGTTTGTTCCATTTTTTTTGGCTCCATGAATCGGACAGATTCTGCTATTACTTCTGTTACATAGACTCGTTTCCCCTCTTGGTTCTCATAGTTTCTCGATTGGATTCTTCCGGTAATGCCCACAAGTGATCCTTTTCGGCAATATTGCGCTGTATTTTCTGCAACTTTATTCCAAAAAGTACATTGAACAAAATCTGTATCATAATCACCTGCTTGATTTTTATACGTTCTACCGACAGCTACCACTACATTTACTAAAGAGGTTCCATCCTTTGTAACTTTAAGATCAGGATCCTTTGTTAAACGGCCAACTAATGTAACTTGGTTAATCATTCATACCCTCCTTTCCTTTAAATTGGTACTATCATACTACATAAAAGTTTGTTTGAAAAATCACAATTTCTCAAGTTTGAAGATATTAATCGCTCCAAATTTGAAATTTCCCTTAGGTGATTTATGAAGTTTGAGCGTTAAAAAGAGGGCAAAAATAAAGTTTGAGGTATTTTTAAAAAAATGTTCATTTATTCACATAGTAATAGGTGAGTAAATTTAATATTCTTGCTATCCGTTACACATAAAAATACTTCCCTTTAAATAACAAAATACATCATTACTTAAAGGGAAGCTTATTATTCGTTCATTATTTGTTATAACCTTCGATGACACGGTTTACTTGCGCCATTACGCCAGTTTTTAATGCTTGTAATTTAGTAGTACTTTCCTCTAGAGATGGACTTGTAACACTAAAGTAGAATTTAGCTTTAGGCTCTGTTCCAGACGGACGTAAGCAGAACCAAGAACCATCTTCAAGATAATACTTAATAACATTTGATTTTGGTAAATCAATTACGCTTTCTGTTGAACCTTCGTTCTTTTTACTTGTTAAATAGTCTTCTACTGCAGTTACCTGTAATCCATTTACTTCTTGAATAGGCGCTTCTCTGAACGTATTCATTATGTAGGTAATTTGCTCTGCACCGTCTTTTCCTTTTAATGTTAAGGATTCAAGACCTTCTTGGTAGAAACCGTACTTATTAAATATCTCCAATAAACCTTCATATAATGTTAAGCCTTTTGCTTTATAATATGCAGCAACTTCTGCAGCAAAAATAGCTGATTGAACAGCATCTTTGTCACGAACAAAATCACCGATTAAGTATCCATAACTTTCTTCATAACCAAACAAGAAAGTATGTTCATTTGTTTCTTCAAATTCTTTAATTTTTTCCCCAATGAATTTGAATCCTGTTAAGGTATCAATTGTTGGAATGTCATATGCTTTAGCGATCGTACGGCCAATTTCAGAAGTAACAATCGTTTTAATTACTACACCGTTAGCAGGTAAAGTTCCTTTTGCTTGCTTCTCTGACAATAAGTACTCAAGCATAAGTGCACCTAATTGATTCCCAGTTAAAACAGTATACTCTCCGTTTGTATCTTTAACTGCAACTCCAAGTCTATCTGCATCTGGATCTGTTGCTAATAGTATATCTGCATCAATTTCTTTTCCATAACGAATCGCAATTTCAAAAGCTGCATGCTCTTCTGGATTTGGAGATTTAACTGTAGAGAAATTAGAATCTGGAAGTTCCTGTTCTTTCACTACTGTTACATTTTCAAAACCAAATGCCTGTAAACCTGCTCTTACTGGTTTGTTCCCTGTTCCATGTAATGGAGAGTAGATAATTTTCAAATCTTTTGCTTCTGGTAGACGATTTAATTGAATTGTTTTCAATTTTTCTACATAAGCACTGTCAACTGCTTCTCCAATATAAGTTAATAAGCCTTTTTCTAATAGCTCTTTTTCTTCTAATACTTCAATTGTTAATTCATCTTCTACTGCATTGACATACTTAATAATTGTATCTGCTGCTTCTGGAGGTAGTTGTCCACCATCTTCTCCGTATGCTTTAAATCCATTGTATTCAGGAGGATTATGACTAGCGGTAATCACTACTCCAGCAAAAGTATTTAAATGACGCACAGCAAAAGATAAAACTGGAGTAGGTCGTAACTCTTCAAACACATAAGATTTAATTCCTAATTTACCAACTACCTTTGCTACTTCTAATGCAAATTCTGGAGATTGATGACGAGAATCATAAGCCACAGCTACCCCGCGATTCATCGCTTCTTCTCCTTGTTCTACTATGTATTTTCCTAAACCTTGTGCTGCTTTTCTAACTGTGTAAATATTCATTCGATTGATCCCTGGTCCAAGTTCTCCACGCATACCACCAGTACCAAATTCTAAATGTTTATAAAAACTATCTTCTAGTGATTTTTCAGATGTTTGTAATTCTGCTAATTGTGCCTTTAAGTTTGCTTCAAGTCCAGCAAAGCTTGTCCATTTCTCAACAATATCTTTATAGGTCATAATCCTTTTCCCCTACCTTCAATATTTATTCTAACTCTCTCTTTAACATTACCTAAAATATGTATATAAGTAAAGATTTTTCAAACCAATTCCTTTAGAATGGGATTTACCATTGCATACCTTTCCCTTAAAGATTTAAAGCGCTACTTATCGTTTTCTCCATCCTATAAAATTCCGCATGATACCTTACCTATATTTACACTTAAATTAGTAACCTTATTGCATCTGCACTTCTTTATATATTTTTGTTTCTGTGCTTATTTGTTCCCCTCTTTTCATTTCTCTAATCTACTACACCTATACCCTTATTTTCTTAAAGTCATTCCTATCAAGAATTTTTTTTAGAATAAAACCCTACCTACTAATAATTTGTGAATAAAGCCTACTTATCTTCTTTTCTTTTTCTCCATACAGAAACGATAAAATAAACACCAATTATCCCTAAAAGCGTAGATAATAGTAGAAATAGATAGTGAAAACCAAGAATAACCTCATTCATATCCATACTAGATGGATTTTGCATCCAATCTGAAATGGTCCCTTCTAACCAAACATTCATAAATGTAATGGCTAGCGCAGTCCCTACTACCATCCCAATATTTCGTAACAAGGCAATCGTACTACTCATCATTCCTAGAAATTGTATCGGAACATAGAACATCATAATACTATAATTAGGAGATGTTAATACGCCCATTGAAATCCCTAATAAACTAAAGAGTATCAGCAATATTATTAGAGATGTATTTACCGTTAAAAAGCTCATCCCTAGCATGGTTAAAGAAAGCATTCCTACCCCAATTACGACAACTCTTACACCACCAACTCGATCAGATAAAGTTCCACTAATTGGTCCTAAAACAGCTAAAAATAAGGGATAACACATTAATAGCAAACCTGATTGATCAGCAGAATAGCCTAAAACCCCTCTTAAATAGAAAGGAAGAATGACCGTAGAGGCAAAAGTTGCGCAATAACTAGCCATTAGAATAAAACCACCCGCTTTTACCATTGAAGAAGAAAAAATACTTGGTTCA
>DATMFU010000427.1:0-8519 GCA_035556015.1 Niallia sp.
TCCGCACCTTTTCTTACATTGGTCCTAGCTTCAGGTGATTGAGAAATAACTAAGCCCTTTTCCACTGTATCGCTGTATTCTTCCTTAAACGTCACAGATAATCCCCTATCACTAACATAGTCATTTACTTCTTTTTTTGTATAATCAGATAAATCTTTAATACTAATTAGCTCAGCACCTTTGCTAATAGTAAACTCTAATTCCGTGTCACCTGGAACTACTTCTTCATCTGGTTTAATATTTTGAGCTAATATTGTTCCAGAAGGTTGATTGTCATCAAATTCTTCCACTTTATCAATACTTTTAAACCCTTCAGACTTTAAAAGTTTTAACACATCTTCATATTGCCTTCCAACATAATCATCTAAGGCTACTTTTTCCTGCCCTATACTCTCGTATATAGTGATTTCTGTACCACTTTTTCTAGCACTTCCTGCATTTGGACTTGTTTTTATTACATGCCCTTCCTCCACCTCATCACTATTTAGAGTAATGGTATCAGAGACTACAAATCCTTTACTTTCAAGTTTTTCCTTAGCAGCGTCCAATTCCATTCCAGCTACATCAGGTACTTCTATATCTTTCGGGGTAAATAATTCAGGAAGAACAAACAGTGCGATTGCCATTAATAAAACCAATCCAATAAATGTGGATACAATAATGGCAGTAATTTTCTTTTTCTTTTTCTTTTCTTTTTTCTGTTTCGAGTTCTCTTTTTTCATTTCCTTTTGTATCGGTAAATCCTTCGTTGATTGGGTATTCTTTTCTTCTTTATCATTACTATGAATAATAGTCTCATCTAAATTGGCAATAGGGCGATCATTTGTAATAATCGGTATAGCCTTTGTTGCTTCCTCATCAACTGGAATAACAAACTTAGGTTCGTTTAATCTTTCTAATTCAAGAGCTGTATGTAAGTCTTCTTCCATTTCTTCCATACTGCTATAACGATAGAAAGGATCTTTCGCTGTAGCTTTTAAAACGATATTCTCTACACTTTGTGGAATAGCCTCATTCCACCTTCTTACACTTGGTGTTTCCGATTGTAAATGCTTTAAAGCAATAGAAATAGCAGATTCACCTGAAAAAGGCAATCTTCCTGTTAATAATTCAAACATAACGATACCAAGTGAATAGATATCTGACTTTTTATTTGCCATTCCACCACGAGCCTGTTCTGGTGATAAATAGTGTACAGAACCAAGAACAGAATTTGTTTGTGTAATACTAGTTGCACTTAGAGCCATCGCTATCCCAAAATCTGTCACTTTCACATTTCCATGCTTATCTATTAATATATTATGTGGTTTAATATCACGGTGAATAATATTATTTTGGTGCGCATGAGAAATTGCAGAAGTAATTTGTTTCATAATGGAAATAACCGTTTCAACTGAGATTGGCGAATTTTTATGTATATATTGTTTCAGTGTATCGCCCTCAACATATTCCATTACAATATAATAGAGATCTCCCTCTTCTCCTACATCATAAATACTGACTATATTTGGGTGAGCTAAACTTGTTGCAGATTGTGCTTCTCGGTGAAAACGGCGAATAAATTCATCATCGTTGACATAGTCAAGTCGCAGCATTTTAACAGCAACGTCTCTATCTAAAATCATATCGTGGGCAAGATAGACGTTCGCCATTCCACCTCCGCCAACCATATCAAGGACTTTATATCTTCCGCTTATTCTTTTGCCAATTATCATAATTCCTCACCTGCTTGAAGAATTTCCTCATGCTCTAAGATGACAACTGTTATATTATCTTCCCCACCATTTACATTTGCCTTTTCTATTAAAGTATTGGCTTTCATTTGAAGAGTATCATTTGTATTTAGAATACCCATCATTTCTTGCTCTGATACTTTATTGGACAATCCATCGGAACAAATAAGAACTTTGTCTCCTTGTTCAAAAATCATCGTGATAATATCAATATCCAGGTTAACATCTGTACCAAGTGCTCTTAAAACTACATTTTTTCTTGGATGGTGTTCAGCGTCTTCTTTTGAGATTTGTCCCATACGAACAAGTTCATTCACAAGAGAATGATCTTCTGTAATTTGATTAAATCCATTTTCGTTAAAAAGATAACATCTGCTATCTCCGACATGGGCAATAGTTAAAAAGTTTTCTGTTGCGATGACAGCAATAATAGTTGTTCCCATTCCTTTACACTCAGGATGAGTCACTTGGTAGTCATACACATAGCGATTTACATCTAAAATGTTTGCCTTAAACCAATTTTCAGCTTCATCTGCTGATTGTATTTTCTCAACATTTTCCCATAATTCTGTCAGTCTTTCTACAGTAAGTGAACTCGCAATATCGCCAGCACGGTGTCCGCCCATGCCATCTGCTACGATGGCAAGGCGTTGACCGCTTTTATTAATGATTACTGCTCCGCTGTCCTCATTATGTTGTCTAACTTTCCCCTTATCAGTCATGAAAATGTGACTCAAAGGTGATCACCTCGTCTCTTCTTTTCTCTCCTTCGCACGAAGCTGTCCACAAGCAGCATCGATGTCAGAACCTTGCTCGCGGCGAATGGTTACATTGACACCATGATTTTTTAATGTTTTCTCGAATAAAAAGATTTGATCTTTTGGTGTTCTTACATAATCTCTTTCAGGAACATAGTTTACTGGAATTAAGTTAACATGACACTTGATTCCTTTAACCAAATTAGCTAATTCCTCTGCATGTTCTACTTGGTCATTTACATTTCCGAATAAACCATACTCAAAGCTTACACGTCTTCCTGTTTTATCCACATAATAACGGATAGCTTCCATTAAGTCTGGTAGTTTATACGCTCTATTAATAGGCATTAATCTACTTCTTAGTTCCGTATTAGGTGCATGAAGAGAAATAGCAAAGTTAATTTGCATATTTTGATCAGCAAACTCATAAATTTTCGGAATAATACCACTTGTAGAAACCGTTATATGTCTTGCTCCAATATTTAAGGCTTTATCATGATTAATAATTTTTAGGAAGCCTAACATATTATTAAAGTTATCAAACGGCTCTCCAATTCCCATAATAACAACTGAACTTACACGTTCTCCAAGTTCATCTAATGCCTGTTGTACTTTTACGACCTGAGCAACGATTTCTCCTGCTTCTAAATTTCTTTTTAATCCACCTAAAGTGGATGCACAGAAAGTACAACCAATTCGACAACCTACTTGAGTGGTTACACATACAGAATTACCATAATCGTGTCGCATTAAAACTGTTTCAATAGAATAACCATCATGTAACTCAAATAAAAATTTAATTGTACCATCACTAGATGTTTGTTGAATGATTGTATTTAATGTTGTAATAGTAAAATTATCTTGTAATAACTGGCGAAGATTTTTTGATAAATTGGACATATCCTCAAATGAGGTTACTCTTTTCTTATATAACCATTCAAATATTTGTTCCCCACGGAAAGCTTTTTCGTTATTCTCCTGTAACCATTCCTTTAATTCGTCTAATTGTAAAGAATATATGGATGGGATTGTTGGTTCCGTATTTTGTCTTCTTCTTGATGATGTTTTTACTTGTTCCATCATTGCACCTGCTTTCTAAATGCTGCAATATAAAAGCCATCTGAATTAAAATATTGCGGTAATACTTGCAATTCATTTTCATGTACATATTCTTTTATATCGACCGGTAATCTATTAACTAATGTTGTATCTTTTTCCATACATGGATATTCACGTAGGAATTTCTCAACTACTTCCTCATTTTCTGCCTTATCAATTGTACATGTACTATAGACCAATATTCCACCTTTTTTTAGAAGAGGCATGACAGAATGAAGTAAATCTAATTGGATATTTTGTAATCTTTTTACATCTTCTTCTTGCTTTGTATATTTCATATCTGGTTTTCTTCTCATAACACCAAAACCAGAACAAGGTGCATCTAATAAAATGCGATCAAAACTTTCCTTTTCTAAAGCTTCATCCAGTTTTCTACTATCCATTGCTTTTGTTTTAATAGTAGATAAATCTAACCTGTCCGCATTTTGCTTGATGAGTTTTACCTTATGCTCATGAAGATCAATGGATAAAACCTCACCCTCGTTCTTCATTTTTTCCGCGATATGTGTAGATTTTCCACCTGGAGCAGCACATGCATCTAGAACTACATGGGCTTCATCTACATCTAATGCATATGCTACTAACATAGAACTCTCATCTTGTATGGTTAATAACCCATCTCTAAAACAAGTAGAGTTTGCCACATTGCCTTTTAGCACCTTAATTCCTTCTGGAATAACATCACTTGCCTCTACTTGGAATCCTTCCTCTTCTAAAAGAGTTAAACATTCTTCTACAGTCGTTTTCACTGTATTGACTCTAGCTGTTTGGGTTGGGGGAGTTAAATTAATTTCACACATTTTCTTTGTCTCTTCCACCCCAAGCTGATCAACCCATCTTTTCACAAGCCATAAAGGATGACTAGTTTCCATCGCTAACTTCTCTACTGGATCTGTAATGGAGTCAAAAGAAGGAATACCTTGTCGTAGCATATTTCTAAGAACAGCATTTACCAGACCTGAAATTCCTTTATGACCTCTTTTCTTCGCAATCTCTACTGCCTCATTTATTGCAGCATGATCAGGAATTCGGTCAAGATAGACCATTTGATAAACGGTAAGACGAAGAAGAATTTTCACCCAATCTTCTACTTTTTTACCATTACTCAAAAAACCCTTTAAAAAATAATCAAGTGTCATTCTGCGCTGAAGGGTACCATACACAATTTCAGTTAGTAATCCGACATCCTTTTGCGGTATCTCGTTTTTCTTAATGCTTGTATTCAATAATAGATTACTGTAAGCTTGATTTTTCTCAATGCTTTCTAAAATATCTAAGGCTGCCTCACGGACATTTTTTCTAGTTTTCTTCATTAGATACTCCTAACACATCATTCACTTGCATTTTGCTACCTGCACCACGTAAAAATTGTCCAATATCCATCTTTTTCTTACCAGCTGGTTGGACTTCTTTTAATTGAATATACGTGTCATTACCTGTAGCAATAATAGGACCATCTTCATTAATCGCTACTACTGTACCAGGTTTAGCTTCGATAGACTTAGCAACTTTTTTGGAACTCCATACTTTCATCACATTCCCTTGATAGTAGGTAAATGCAACTGGCCATGGATTAAGACCACGGATTTTATTATAAATTTCTTCCCCTGCTAAAGACCAATCGATCTTTTCATCTGCTCGTTTTATATTCGGTGCAAATGTTGCAAGTTGATCATCTTGAGGTATTGGCGTAATTTCTCCAGCAAGTAATTTAGGTAAAGTAGAAGAAAGTAACTCACTTCCAACTGCACTTAACTTATCATGCAGCGTGCCGACTGTATCTTCTTCTTCAATTTTTACTTCTGCAACGGAAATAATATCACCTGCATCTAACTTTTCTGCCATATACATAATAGTGATTCCTGTTTTTTCTTTTCCTTGGATAATACTATAATGTATTGGTGCTCCTCCTCTTAATTCAGGAAGCAGTGATGCATGCACATTAATACAGCCAAACTTTGGTGCATCTAATAGTTCTTTTGGAAGAATTTGTCCAAAAGCAGCTGTCACGATGACATCTGGTTGTAAAGCAATGATTTGCTGTAATTCCTCTGATTTACGGATTTTTTCTGGTTGGTAGACTGGGATGTTATGTTTTAATGCTTCTACCTTGACTGGAGGAGGTGTCATAACTTTTTTACGGCCAACTGGACGGTCTGGTTGTGTCACAGCTGCAATGATTTCATATCCATCTTCTATTAATCTTTGTAGTACTGGAACAGAAAAGTCTGGTGTTCCCATAAATATTACTTTAGTCATTCTCTTCCACTCCTTCTAACTCTTCTTCCTTTAAATAACGGGTTACCTTTGATGTGAATAAAACACCATCTAAATGATCCATTTCATGCAGGATGGCCCTTGCTAAAAAATCTTCCGCTTCTATTATATATTTTTTCCCTTTTCTATTTTGCGCTTCGACTTTTATCGAATAGGGTCTCTCTACTTCTCCATAAAGTCCTGGGAAACTTAAGCATCCTTCAGGTCCTACTTGGCTACCATTCACTTCTAAAAGTTTCGGATTAATTAACTCAATGGTCCCTGATTCGTCATCAATATCTACTACTGCAATTCTTTTTGATAATCCAATTTGTGGTGCTGCTAACCCAACCCCATCAAATTCAATCATCGTGTCATACATATCATTTAATAATTTCGCTAATTTCTTATCAAATACTGTAACTGTTTCACAAGGTGTTTCTAACACTTCATTTGGAAACATTACAATCTGCTTAACTGCCACTCCATTTTCCTCCATAAGTAAGCGTGTAGAACCTTTTTCATCTACGCTTATCTTTTTTCTATTTAAGCTATATTTTTATGTTTGGTAAATACTTATTATCTACATTTGAATAACAAATTTGATATGAGGTTAATCTCCTTAAATACAAAACTAGGATTAACCGTTCTTACTCATTCTAAACCAATTGTACCACTGTATGGTATCTGTTACTATTGAATCCTTTTGGAAATTATTCTTCTACAATAGAATAAATCAATGAAAACTTTGAACATTTTTATCATTATCACCATTCGTCATTCAAGATAATCAAAAATAAAACCCATGCCAGAAAGACCTGACATGAGCATTGTACATTCTACCATAATCCTATAAACAAGTATAGTTTTCTCTCTCAAACTTGCTTAAAAGAGTCATGTATCCTCTATTAGTCTAAGGAAACAGAAAGTCTCGTAGGATAAAATTGGTTATTTATTTCTTTAATGATTGCTAAATCGCATTTTGGTATACGATTATACGTTAATATCCCATTAATTTCCTGTTCCACATCTGTTAATTGTGTATAACAGAAGCCCCATAACCCTTTCGATTGATAGATAGCCTCCATTATACGGCGATAATCACGAATATACTCTTCCTCTGAATTTACCGAAGTATAGCCCCAGCCATTTTGGTCATCGACTTTAAATCCAATACCTCCGAATTCTGTTAGAAGAATAGGCTCTCCTTGATGGGAATATCCCTCTGCATATGTTTGCCATGGACTATGTGCATGGTCTATTAACCGATCTACAGTAGATAGTGCCTCTTTAAAATATTCATACTTAGCCTTTTCATGATCACTTCCATGATTATAGTTGTGAATCGCACAAATATCTGTTGTTGTAGCTTCCCATCCATCATTTGAAATGACCAATCTCGTTCCATCAATAGCATGCAACATATGATACATAGTTTTAGAGAACTGCTGTTGTTTTTTATCAAAATGAATATTAGGTACTCCCCAACTTTCATTTAAAGGTACCCATGTAACAATAGAAGGATGGTTATAGTCTCTCTCCACAATTTCTATCCATTCTTTCATCAGCCTTGTTGCAGCTTTTTCAGTAAAGGCTGGAGCAGAGGCACATTCACCCCAGACAAGAAAACCTAGTCGATCTGCATAGGACAAAAATAGGGGATCTTCTACTTTTTGATGTTTCCTACAACCATTAAAGCCCATTTCCTTAGCAAGTAAGATATCTTTTTTATAATCTTCCGCAGTTGGGGCAGTTAATAATCCTTCCGGCCAATATCCTTGATCCAACACTAGTTTTTGATAATATGGTTTATTATTTAAAAATACCATTCCATTTTCTGTATGTATTTTTCGATAACCAAAATAACTTTCTACTTGATCTAGCACTGCACCATTTTCATCTACCAATTCTAGTTTTACATCGAAAAGGTTTGGATGTTCTGGAGACCAAGCATATCCCTCATCATGGAAGTTTGTTCGAAAGATTTTATTTTGAATAATGTCTATCGCTCTTTTTATATGGCTATCACTTAGTTTTACTCTATCTTCAGCTATTACGATATCCTTAAAGCGAACATTGTAGTTAATAAATCTATCTTTTTCCTTTAAAGCTGTAGCTTCGCTTACAGAAAAATCTAACCAAACAACACCTTGATCAAAATCAGAGGTAAATTTAACATTGTCAATATGTTCCTTATGGATGATCTCTAACCAAACCGTTTGCCATATTCCTGTGGAATTTGTATACCATATCCCTCTAGATTCTTCTTCCCAAAATTGTTTTCCACGTGGGATAGTCTCATCATCAAAGGGATCATGAACAAAAACCGTAATGATTTGTTTGCCTTTTATTAAGTAATTGGATATATCAAATCGAAAGGATGTATGGCCACCTTCATGTTCTCCAACCAATTGTCCGTTTACATATACCCTGCAAAAATAATCAACCGCTCCAAAATGTAAATAAGTAACCTTATCTTGGTGATATTCTAATTCGAACTCTCTTTTATACCAAACATTTTCATGAATAGTACGATCCTTTATACCGCTTAGCTCGGATTGATAAACAAAAGGAACATTTATCTCTTGAGATAACTTTTCTTGATTTCCGTACTTATCATTCCAACCGTCGTTATTATCATCAAACTCAAACT
>DATMFU010000428.1:0-2093 GCA_035556015.1 Niallia sp.
ACTGACCATGCAAAGCGACATGAGTTAAAATCTCACGGACTGTATTATTAAACTCAGTTCCCTTACTATTTTTATAAACAACTAGATTATCTAAATCCGCATCAGATAGATTCGTGAGATACGTAGTAAAACTCTCTTCATTTTCCTTCACAAGATCTACACATGTTTCAATATCCGTCTCTAACCAGATAGGCAATTGTGAACTGTCCATACCCCGTAATCTTGTTAGCCATACTTTTTCTGCAAGTAGAATATGTGAAAATAAACGAATTACTTCCGAATTCCCCTCTTCCACATTTTGCACAGTTTCAAGAATACGTTGATTTGACCAATTTAAATGTTCGTACATCCTTTGAATTGTTTCCAATGAGTATGACACCACCAGTTATTATTTTTTACAATTATATGTAAAAGATTCCATTTCTTAAACCAATTATTTGTTTTCACCGTATTATTATTATAAATTTAGGTAAATACTTCTTAGAAATTTTATCTCTCACTAAATTAATTACTCTATAAAGGTTGTGGAAAAATGGAAGAATTCAAGGAAGTTACAGTAGAAACAACTGTTCAGGCACCCGTGGAGAAAGTATGGGAATACTGGAATGAGCCAACTCATATGACAAAATGGAGCCATGCTTCAGATGATTGGCACACTACATTTGCTGAAAATGATCTAAAAGTAGGTGGAAAATTCGTTTCCAGAATGGAAGCGAAAGATGGGAGTATGGGTTTCGATTTTGGAGGAATCTATGATGAAGTAAAGTTACACGAGGTTATATCCTATAAAATGGGAGATGGCAGAAAAGTAAAAGTCACTTTTATTGGCCAGGGTCAAGAAACAAAAGTAATTGAAACATTTGACGCTGAAACATCAAATCCTATCGAGTTTCAACAACAAGGTTGGCAGGCAATATTAGATAATTTTAAACAGTACGCGGAACAAACATTTAATAAATAATTTATTATTTCTTGAAAAATAGTTAAACAGTACATGCTCTGAATTTTAATAATCCAGGGCATGTTTGTAATGAATTCAAAGCCCCACCATTAATTATCCGATTTTCTCCGCCAACTCTAAAATAATTCCTTCAGGTCCACGAACGTAGCATAACTTATACACGTTCCCATATTTTTGTATCTCACCAAAAATCTCTGTGCCATTCTTTTTTAATTTAGCAACAATGGACTCAAGGTCTTCAACAGCAAACGCAATATGATTGGAAAGGGATTGCTGAATTCCTTCTATTTCTAATGATGTATGGAATTTAACCAACTCCAAAGTTGCCTGACCATCTGGCATCCCTAACATGACTACGGTCGCCTTAGTGTCATTTAGCCCAATTATCGGTTCTGCCCACTTCCCATCCACTTCCCCTTCCCAAAGCAATTCAAGACCAAAGTCGAGAAAAAACTCTTTAGTAGCTGAGAGATCCTTTACGATTACTCCTACATGATCTATTCTATGAATTTTCATTTTGGAACCTCCTTGTCCCTATAACCCTTCAAACAGTTGTCTTACAAAACTATCTAAAGAAGTTTTTTATAGCATCCATTCGTATTTTAGATTCGCACGATTCGCAACGAAAAATTAGATTCGTTCTTTCTTTGAACATTTATATCTTGGTGAACCTTCATATAGTTTGAACTTTTGTCTACAACTACTACAAACAATCTCATAATAAAACATAGCTCTCCTCCTAGTGAGGCATTAAGCATTATTTCTTAGTTGATTTTTTTCAAAGATTGTAACCAGGACTTTAGTTTTTATATTACCTTTCAAACATATTCCTCTCTTAATTTTAACATAAATATCCATTTATTATTATGGGATTTCATTCCTTTAAATAGGACCTTTATAACTTATTATTTCTGTAGTCGACCTTCAGCAATTGAATGTGCTTCTACAATCAGTTGCATCGTTTTTTTCAATATTGCTGCCACTTGGATTAAGTATGCAGACAAAGTGTTGCTTTGCATAATGCGGATGTGGAAGATCCCATCACAAAATTTTTCAACTTCTAGCTCGTTCATCAGTCTTCCTCCTTTTTCTAATATATAAATTAATAATCGGCTACATTAATATGTTCTCT
>DATMFU010000429.1:0-15593 GCA_035556015.1 Niallia sp.
TCAAATAGTTTACGATCACCATAACGAAGACCTACATTGCTAACTTGAATCATGTGTTGCCCCCTAATCTAAAAATGTATTGATATTATGCGGTTTATCAATATTTGAATCTGTATACGCAATACTTTTAATTATATCACAATATGCGTAGAAGGGAAAAGAATTGGTAAGTAAATGTTAAAGAAAATCTCTAATTTATACCCTAAATAAATATACGGAGGGAATAATAATTATGAGTAGGAAAGTGAAAGAGTTACAAATGGATGATTTTGTTTTCAAACCTTCATTAACATCTAATTCAGTAACAGTAACTAATTCAACTAAGAAGAAAATTGTAAATGGGCAACCAATTCAAGGTGCAATGAATATTGTATTCAAACAAATGGAGATACAAGGGTTAAGAATTAAAACTTTAATTACCTATAAACAAGCATTTGGTAAATTTATCGAGTTTATTGATGTTGATTATGTAGAGGAGATTGACCGAGAAATATTATTAAATTGGTTAAATTCTTTGAGTAAGTTGGATTCATCTACAAAAATGAATAGATATAGATTTATTTCAACTATTCTAAATAGGTTTTATGAAAATGGTTGGTCTAAGGAGAAATTTTGGAAGGATATAAAAATAAAAGTTCCTAAAAAAGTTCAACCTCCTGCACAAGAAAACGAATTAGAAATATTACTATCACTCATAGATACTACTTCTTATATAGGATTTCGTGACGTTTGCGTTTTATTACTACTCTACAAAACAGGAATCAGAATTAACACATTGGTCAGTATGAGGGAATGTCATATAGACTTTGCAAATAAGGAATTAGCATTGTCTGGGGATATAATGAAGAATGGTAATTCTTTAAGATTACCATTAGATGATCAAATGCTTGAATTGTTAGAGCGTTTAATACAGCAGAATCTCATTGTAAGAAAACGATATAAAGAAAAGAATGATTTTATATTTCTATCTAAGTCAGGGAAAACTTGTCAAAGTGAAACAACTAACAACAATGCAATTTCTAAACGATTACACTACTATTGTAAAAAATTCGGGCTAAAAACCATTTCGCCACATAAAATTCGTAGGCTATACAGCACTAACTTATTACGCAAAGGTGCAAATATTGCTGTAATATCAAAAGCATTAGGACATAGTTCATTAGGAGTTACAGAAAAATATATTTCATTATCGGAACAAGAAATAGCAAATACATTGAGAGAGTATCTATAGGAGGGGTTTTTATGAAATTTAATACAGATGAGTACAAAGAATTTATTAAGGATGAATCGGAACTTAATTTTATGGTAACTTATGATGAACAACCTGATGACGTTGAATTAGTGTATAAAGGCATAAAAATGTTTTTAGATTCCTCACTAAGAAATAAAGAAATAAATAATTATACTATAGTAGAAAATCGTATTGAGATTGATGCGAAAAAGTATTATATTCATATGTTGATACTGCATAGTGGAGATGTTTGCCAGTATACGATAAATAAGAAAACAAATTATAAAGGTAACTATAGTAGACGAATGTTCCCAAGAGCAGTAATTGACACTATGATGAATTTTATTTAAAAATCACTAGAACTTCTAAAAGCGATAATCCCCAGTATTCATGCGACTTTGAGATGGTTACTTGCAATGCCGATTCTTGAAACACGCATGAATACTACGTTTATAAGGGTTTAGATAATAGTCAATAAAGGAGGATTAAAAAGTCGAGATTCTTAAAACGATAATTTCCTTAGAGCCACAAGGGATTGCGAGGTTGCGTTTTGACACAATAAAGGGGCATTTAATTCTAGCGAAAATGGACAAATAGAACAATTCATATTTTCAAGTTAACACCCTTTAAAGTACTGATAATAAAGGCTTTTAAGCCCATTTCCACACAAAATAGATAATCGTCTATTAGGGAAAGTAAATTAAGACGGTTTAGAAATCAGTGTCAAATCGTTTAAAATGGATGTTTTAAGAGGTGCTTAATCTGAATACGTATAAGGATAGGGAGGTGTCCAAGTTTAGAAACAACTTCTAAATAATTGATAATCAATACTTTAAGGTACATGCGGTCTAAATACGTATATGGAAGAAGAAAGTAGAAAAAACGAAATGTAAGTTTTAGTTGATATAACAATGTTTTTAAAGCAAAAAGTCTTTTTATGTATATGGAAAGAATAGGAAGGGAATCCATGTTAGCCTTTATGAAATCCTTAAAAGTATTGATAATAAATGTCTTTATAGGTATTCAATCTTTTTATGTATAAGGAAAGAGAAGCAATAAAAAACGAGAAAGCAAAGACACCTTCTAAGACTTACTCTCCCAACGCTTTCAAGAGTTAATTACAAATTGTACTATAGGGAAGGAACGTGTATAAATAGAAATGAAAAATGTTCGAAGTTCAAACACCCATCAACACTAGGTTTGACAAGGGTTCATAGATACTAATGACAAATTGTATATATGGAAGGAACGTATTTTATATTTTTTTACTCAAAAAATTGAATAGCAGAATCATAAAGTCATTTATCCATTGTGATAGATGGCTTTTAGTTTTGCTATTACTTGTCATTCCTCCGTTTTGACAAGTGTATTATTTTTAAGCGGAAGTTTTGTCATTAATTTTGTGGATAGAGTTTTTAGCCATTATTTACTCTATCCTCTCCTTCTTTAATTAAATTTTTATTAAAATTTTTAAATACAAACTATACAAAGGAAGTGTATTAAATGTCATCAATCACAACTTATGGCTATAACAAGATTCAAGATTATCTTGTTGCTAATGTGACTTATTTAGAATTACAGGATGATCAAGGTAATGCTATTAAACGCTATACAACTTCAAATGGGTTAACAATTACAAATAGTAAAGCAACACAAACTATTACATATGAAGTAGTAGCAACAGGTGACGCTGCATTCTTGAACAAAACAGTAGCACAATCTGTATTATTTGATGTTGCAACCAACGGAAGTTCCATAGCAACAGAAACATTTAGTCCATTTACATTTGAATCAGCAGAAGATGAATTAACGGTTAAACATAATATTCAAGTTCCTCAATTGTAGGTGATTGAATGGTTATTTATATTTCTACACCCCAGCAACTACAAGATATTAACAATAATTTAACCGAAACCTACGAACTAGTTAATGATATTGACATGTCAGGGTTTCCCTTTACACCACTTGGTAGAGTATATCCATTCTTTAGTGGTCATCTAAATGGTAAAGGATTTAAAATTAAAAATTTACGAGTTGTAAGTACAATAGAATATACAGGGTTCATAGCACGAACCAATGGTGGTGTTGTGGAAAATTTAGGTTTAGAAGATGTATATATTGAATCTAATAATCATCATGTCGGCGGATTAGTTGCATTAAACTCATTAAGTGAAAGAATCTCAAATTGTTATGTTACTGGAACAATTAAACAAACAAATTCATCAAAATTATATTGTGGTGGGCTTGTAGGAAGAAACTACGGTAATGTAAATGATTGCTATTCAGATTGTATTGTGAGTGGTGGGGATTCAGTTGGAGGATTTAGCGGAGTAATTAACTATACTGGTTCTACAATTAAAAATTGCTACTCGAAAAGTACAGTTAGTGGAAGTAAAAATATTGGTGCTTTCTTTGGAACTTCTGAAACAACTGTTGTTTATGAAAATAACTTTTATGATAGTCAACTAGCAGGGGTATCACAGTCATCCAGAACAGGTGTGGTAGGTAAAACTAGTAGTGAAATGCAAACTCAATCAACTTATCTAAATTGGGATTTTACAAACATTTGGTATATGAGTGATTATCCTAAATTAAGATTATTTGCAAGTGAAATTCCAACACAACCAAAATTATTTACTGTAACGCTCGATAGCCATTTTAAGACCCCTAGCGTAACCGTAGACGTGTCTAAACGTAAATTACAAATTAGTTTATCATCTACTCATCAGATAAAATCAAACGTCTCTAAACGCTTAATAACAAACGTCACATCAACAGTAGAACAACTACTATCCTCTATTGAAGTGAAAGAGAATGCTAATATTAAGACTTATACAGTCCACTCTAAATTGATTGTAATTGATTCTAATGTTGATACAAGTAAAAAGGTAGTCAAGGTACTCACAAGCGTTTTAGAGCCTATACAATCACTTGTAGAGGTTATTATTCCTATAGATGTTGAAAGACCAATCTACGCTAATGTGTATGCTATTTCAAATGATACAAATACATTCACATTACAAAATCCTACTAATACATATGAAATTGAAAATCACACTAGATTAGAGGTGATTTAAGTTGATTGCAAATGATACGGTTCGACTTGTTGTAGAATTTAAAGATTTTGATGGTCGTACAATTGCACCTGATAATATAACTCTTAAAATTTATGACACTAAGCAAACTCTAATTCAAACTATTACAGATGGAATTTCACAATTAAATAGTCAATATTATTACGATTATACTGCCACTGATTCAGATTTTATATTTGAGTTTAGTGGCTTTTATAATAATAAAACTGTTTTATCAAGACAATTGGTTACAGTTAAGTTTACAAAATAAATCAATTAAAAGGAGAATGAAAAATGGAAAATCAAAAGGTAGAGCAAGTAGTAGAAGTAACAGAGGTACAAGAAGTAAAGGAACAATTTCCATCTGATAGCATGTTGGAATCAATGGGGATTAGTAGAGAAGAATTTGACCAAAAGGTTGAAGAAAATAAGCAACTTACACCTGATCAACAAAATGAAAAGTTAGATAAAATGATTGAGGAAAATATGAAATTACAAGAAGAATTGACAGGATTGAATAAACAAATGGAACGCACTAATCTAATTACTTCTTTGAATAAAGAGGGGTTAAATGAGTTCCAAGGTTTATTTGACTTAGAAACGGTAGAAGAGAAAGTAGCATTTCTAAAAGAAGTTAAAAATCAAATTCTTGTATCTCATTCATATCAACCAAAAGAAGTTGCTAAACAAGAACAATATACACAAGCGATTGAAAATGGTGACGTTGAAAAAGCATTAGGATTCAAGTTCTCAAAATTATTTGGTAAATAAGGATTACTCATTTATGGGTAGTCCTTTTATTTATATAAAAACAAAAAAAATTAAAAAGGTGGAATTTTATTTATGATTAACTCAAACAACGGATTTACAGCAAGTGAAAGTATCTCATTATCACAGGAATTAGCACTATTAGGAGTACAAGACACACCATTTACATCTTTACTATTATCTAAAGGTGTAGAGAAAGCATTATCAACAGTTTATACATGGAAAGAAAAATCACTTGCAACTGATGGTGAAACAGACGCAGTAGAAGGTGGAGACACTACAGTATTCCAACAATCTTCTAAACGTGAAATTTCTAACATTCTACAAATCTTCAAACGTGCAGTATCAATCAGTGGTACAGCAGAAGCAATGCAATCTACAAAATTCAGTGAAGAAGTTTCTGACCGTTTACTAGAATTGAAGATGAAATTAGAATCTGTATTAATTAATGGTCTAAAAGCAGACGGTTCAACAGGTGATTTCATTCGTAAAATGTCAGGTATCATTGAATTTGCTGATACTAACAATGCAGAAACTCATGCAGATGTAGAAACACTTATTAAACAAGGTATGAAAAATTTATGGGAACAAAAATTAACAGCGGGTACTTATTACGCATTTGTTAATGCAGATGTAAAAGACGCAATCGACAACATTTACAAAGATAAATACTCATACGCTCACAAAAATACTAACTTTGGTTTACAAGTTGAAACGATCAATACAAACTTTGGTGTTGTGAATGTAGTATTATCTCGTGATATTCCAGCCGATAAAATTGTATTATTCAATGACGCTTATGTAAATGCAGTTGCATTACGTGAAGCACATTTTGAAGCACTTGCTAAAACAGGCGATTCTACAAAAGGTCATATCGTTGGTGAATACTCTCTTAAAGTTGGTTCACCAAAAGCGGTTGCGGTATTAACAGTAGCACCACAAGTTTAATAAAAATTACATAATACATATCTAAGGGATTTCCTCGTTATTGGGGAAGTCCTTTTATTTATGTTTGAGGAGTACAAGGAGGATTTTTACTATGTCAAATTTGGATTTATTTATCATGAGACGTTCAAAAGGAATTAAATTACGTCAAGTTGCGGAATATTGCAATTGTTCTATTTCATTAATTTCTCTCTATGAGAATCAGAAAACAACTATGTGCAATGAAAAAGTAAAGAAATATAAAAAATTTATTATTGATTATTAATCAAATACAAAGAGGAAAAGGCAGGTGTACGAATGAGCATTGAAGAAATCTATTTCTCCTTTTACAAATACGCTTATTGGTACAGCGTAGGAGTACAAGGAGGAATTATCATGCAACACGATTTTTACATAAGAGGATTTTTACAACTGATTTAACATTCTACCATTAAAAGTGAAATAGATGACTTTGTTCATTTATTTTATGAAAACAGAATTAAAGACAAAATTTCCGAGTTGGGTAACAGAAAAACAAGATAGACATTTAATTATGACAAATGATTTAGATAGCGTATTATCATGTACTTTATTGAATCAAGTACAAGGATATGAAGTAAATGCTTATTATTCATTTGATGGGCTTGGTCTAATTAAGAATGACAAAAAGAAATTAATAGGTGTAGATTTAGCCATGACAGGTGAAAAGTTGTGCTGGGATAATCATGTAACAGGTTTAACTAAAAACTCACACTACAATCCTAACAGTGCTAATATCAATACAATTTTAGGTATTCATGCAGAAACATCTTACAATTACACTCAAAAAATGGCATTTAGCACAGCATTACAAGTTTGGTCTTATTATGACATTCCTTTACCTAAAACAGATGAAGGTAAAATGTTGCTGCTATCAATTGATTCATCATTCTTAGGATTCTATAACGATAAATTTAAGCCTATATTTACTAAGTACATGAAGATGTTAGAGTTTGAGGAATTATTAGAGTTTTGTGAGCGACATACTAAAAATGATTTCTATAAATTCAAATACCAATACACAGAACATCTTAATTTTACAGATGGATTAATTACATACAAAAGCAGACAATTTGTAGAAGATTGTCTAGGATTTAAACTATACATACCAGATGAGAAATTTATACAAATAATGAGTTTTGATACAAATAGAAAGTACATAAGTAGTGTCCATGACCTTTCACGAGATGAAAAGGTCTTTTCTTATGCAATCATAAATGCAAAAGAAGTGAAGTATTCAAATTTTATATTCAATAACAAAGGAGATTAATATTATGAAAACATTTGACGAAATTACAAATAAAGACTTTTTCTATTGCTATGATCAATCCCTCACACAATTCTTAACTGAACAAGGTATTCGCTATTTTCTTAAGGCACGTTCTATGAAAGATGGGAAAGTATTCACTATGTTCAAGAAGAATCAAGAATTAACTTTAACAATTCATGAATATATGAAATCTATTGGTCGAGAAGAAAATAGTAGAGTTTATTAAGTCATGTACTTAAAATAGAATAAGACTTACCATTTTAATCAAATTATAGGAGATTGATATTATGTTTAATCAAGAAAAATTTAATCAGATTCATTCACAAATTCAATACAGAGATAACCAATCAACATTAATGGTATCAAATCAATATTTCACTATCTTAAAACAGTTAAATGATGAGGGTAAATTAAAATCAACACATATCCCATTCACTTATGCTTACATCTACTATATGACATACATATTCCGATACACTAAATATGATTTTCATGTTCCTAAAGCAAGTTATATGAAAGAATTATTAGGTTATCATGCAGATGATAAACGATTAAATTACATTATCAAGGACAGTGGATTATTAGATAGTGAAAATATTCTAAAGCCAATTTATGATTTTCCAGTGATACACCAATTTGACAAGTTTGCAGATGATTTAATTGAATTCACTTTTCTATCAGATTTAGGGATTGATTACGCTAACAAGTGGAAAAGTCAACAAAATGTTAAGAATAATCAATCTTCAAAATATCCAGTATTAGGATTTCATGGGGATAAAGATGAATTTGAGGATATTATTTTACATGATGAAGGTGGAACGTTCTTTGACTTCTACAATGTAACGAATATTCCATTTGAAGTATTTAGTTATTGTATGTCTAATGAGGATATTGGAGTGACAGGATTCTATCTCTATTCATTCCTACAGTACAAAAATAATATTTTCAGTGATTATCGAGCAACTTATCAAACGATTGGCAAAGAAATAGGATTATCTGCAAAGACTATCCAACGGTACATGGATTCTATGAGAAGTTTTAATTTGATTGAAACTATACATAATATGGAATACTTTTCAACAGGTATTAATAAGGACAATAGATTAGCCAGTACACATAAAGTTAATCCATTTGATCAATTTACTATTGAAAAGATTGAGTTTGAAAAATTGAAAATGGTAACTAAAGGTGAACATATCAAGTCAATGAAGGATAAGAAAGAGGAAAACCATTCTCATATTCTTGAATTTGATATAGACAAATTACCATTCTAATTTTAGTAAAAACCAGAAGGTTACAATTTGACCACACATGTAAATTAAATATTATTATATTTTTATATTATAAGATTAAACTATTAATTTAAAATTATATAGTAATGGATAATGAAAATAGTGAATATTAAAATTTATAATTAATTTACATAAAATTTAATTTTATATTATAAATGTGGTCAAATCGTCACCTTCTACATTTTCAATTATTAATAGTATAAAATTTAGGGTTCGGATATATTTCCGTTCCCTTTTTTATTTAATCAGAAAAGGAGAAGGTTGATATGGACATTTATTCACAATTAAATAAGTTGCCTTGGAAGAAGAAAGAATATTTCTTGTGGAAGTTTAAATTAAATATGTACTCTACGGATAAATCAGAGGAAGAATTATTAAGAATATTAGACTTAAAAAGTTTTGCTAGTATGCGTAAGTGGGAACGTTCACCAGAGTATTTAACTTTGGTTAATTTATATATTGAATCTCAAATTGCTAAAGATTTAGAAAAGGTTTATCAAGTTGTGCAGGAAAAGGCAATCACAGGGGATGAGAAGTCGATTAAATTATTATTAGACTTACAGAAACAGGTTAGAGCCTTTAATAAGGAAGTAAAGCCGACTAAACAACATGAATCCAATGTATATGATGAATTGGAGTTGTAGGTTATGGCAGATCAAAATAAATTACAAAAGGTTCTTAGTGAATTTCCGACTTTCGCTAAGAACTTTATTTTTATTACGGACAATGAGAATCAAGTTATTAAATTTGACTTGAATGACGCTCAATTAGAGATTGAAGAATTAATGAAAAGTAATCGTTTTGTGATTATAGGGAAAGCACGTCAAAGTGGTATATCTACATTTGTTTTAGGTCGTGCATTGTTTAGAGCATTAACTAAACCGAATGAAAATATATTGATTGTTTCATATAAGGGAGATTCAGCGAAAGCACTCTTTGAGAAGTTGAAACAAATGAATGACGCTATTCCTAGAGAAAAATTTCCGAATGTATTTCCTAAAGTTAAACGTGATAACCGTAACGAATTATATTTTGCTAATGGTTCTCGTATTCAATCTGTAACAGCAGGTAATAAAGATATTGGTCGAGGTAGCACCTATACATATGTTCACTTGTCAGAGTTCGCTTTCTACTCAAATCAAGAAACACAATTACTATCAGTTGAACAGTCACTTGCAAAAGGTTCTGAAAGTCAATTAACAATTGAAACAACTTCGAACGGAACCTCTAATCATTTCTATCGTATGTTCATGATGTCAATGAAAGGTGAATCTAAGTATGTTCATTACTTTGTGCCATTCTTCCATAAGTTGTATAAGAAACAATTTGCCCATGATTATAATGAAGCGGAAACCTGGTATAAGGTAACAAACAAAGGGAAACGTCTTACAGTTGATGATTTAGAAGATGATGAGAAGGTTCTTTATGATTTAGGTGCTAATTTAAAACAAATTATGTGGAGACGCTGGAAAATGCTTGATATGGAGTCCCCTCAACAATTCATGCAAGAATATCCTTCCAATCCTATAGAGAGTTTTATTAGTACCGGTCAATCTGTATTTGACCAAACAAAGGTATTGCAACGATTATCATACATAAAAACACCATTATCAAAGAATGAAGTATCTGAGATTATTCCTGAGAGTGTTCTAAAGTATATAGGTAAAGGATTAGACATATTTGAGTTCCCTAAGCGTACAAAGAAATACTATTTCGGTATTGATACAGCCAGTGGTAGCGGAAAAGACTTTTCAACTATTGCAGCGTTTGATGATGAAGGTCAACAAGTAATGTCATTCTATAACAATAAAATACCTCTATATGAATTTGCTCAAGTCGTCTATGACTTGGGTATTTTTTATAATTACGCTTTCTTGACAGTCGAAAAAAATAGTTATGGATTGCCATTAATCGAACGTTTGAGAAAGGAAAAAGGCTATCTCAATATGTACAAGATGAAAACCTTTGATGAGCGTGGAAAGAAGAAATTACAAATTGGATTCATTACTAGTGAGAAAACAAAAGCGATCATGATTAGTGATTATAAGGAACAATTTGAAATAGGTCTTATCAATATTGAATGTAAGATTACATTACAGCAAATGCAGATGTTCGTAGAGACTAATGGAAGATTAGGAAATAAACGAGGTAATAGTGACTTACACCATGATGACAGTGTTATTGCTGTTGGTTTAGCAGTTCAAGGCATGAAACAGGGGAAATGGTACGTCTAAATTTAATCAAAAGGAGATTTAATCATGAAGAATTATATTGATTTTCACAATAGAATTGCTAGAAATATGTATGTGCAACCGAAACCTAGAAAAATTTCAAATCAAGAAAGTAGAACTTTACAAAATATTGGGGTTTTACAGAACAAAATCAAATTAGTTGAAAAAAGAATAGATGATTTAAAACATGAATTAGCCATTTCTAATGGAATTATTAGTAAACAAATTGTGCATGTCATTATTGTTGAGCCAGAGTATATTGAAAAACAAATCAATGATGAATATGTAAAGTTAGAAAAATTAAATAACCAAATGTTGATTTTTGAAAACACACTTAAAGCAATTCGAGAAGTTGAAGGAGTGGAGTAGATGGATTTAGAGAAATATATAGCAGTTAAACATAAGAATAGTCCTACGTGGTTTATTCAAGAATTAAATACATATGAGAATCAAGAACGTATTACAGATACATATGAAATTAAGAATTATTTAGATGGACAACACAACATTTTGAATAGACCAAACTTTAAATATAATGGTCAAGTTATAGAGCCGAGAAAGATTGTTATTCAAATGGCTAAAACTATTTTAAACTTCAAAACTCAATACTTATTAAAGAATCCTGTTCAGTTTATCGGAAATGAAACAATGATCAATGAGTTTCTGAAGGTAAATAAATTAGGTCGCTTTGATGATAAAAACGAGAAAATATTAAATCGTATATTGAAGTTTGGACAAGTTGCAGAATATCTGTTTATCAATTCTAAAGGTCGTATTGATAGCAAGATTATTAATGCAGATGAGGGTACACCTGTATTCAATCAATATGGGGATATGATGGCATTTATTGAACATTATACATTTGATGGTATTACCTATTATGTAGTGTATACAGATGAGAGTGTTCAAGAATGGAATAATGAGGGCGGAGAATTACACAATGTTGGATCATATCCAAACATTAGCGGATTACCTATTCTCTATATGTCAGAAGATGAATTTAGTAATACTAGAGGTCGTAGTGAATTAAAAGATTACATAAACATTTTAGATAATATGGAAGATACACTCTCAAAATATGTAGATTCTATGTATAAGTTTATGAATCCTATTCCAGTTGTTTCAGGACAACAATTAAAAGATTCATTGCCACAAGATATTGTAGGTGCTGGAATCAATTTAGATGATGGGGCTACATTTACTTTTGAAAGTGGAGAATTAGATTCAGATTCATTTGAATTAGTCTATAAAACACTTCAACAAACTCTATTAGACGTTTCTTCCACACCAGCAGTATCAATGAATAAGACGGATATTAGCAACTTATCAGAAGTTAGTATTAAGTTATTATTTTCATTAGCAGATACGAGTGCTGGAGTTTATGAGAACTATTTAATTAATGGTTTTATTGATAGATGGGAACGAGTAGCAAGATTATTAGCGTTTAAAAGTGTAAGGGTTAATGAAGATGATTTAGCAACATTAGATTTTAAATTTGCCTATAATATCCCATCTAATCACAAGGAAGTATTGGATAATATGAAAACTCAATATGATATGGGTGCAATTTCTACTGAAACAATATTAGAGAATAGCCCTTATATCAGTGATGTAAGTAGGGAGTTAGAAAGATTAAAAGATATTGATAAAGTTGTGAATGATGTAGCAGTAAATGAATAGTTGTTCATAATTGATTGATGAGAAATAGAATGGGAAATAATTTGATAGAAACATAGGGAACAGTAGGGATGAGGATAATAGTGTATATATCAAAAATTTCGCACTGTTATATAAATTGTCCCTACTGCCCATAAAAAAATAAAAAAGAAGGTGAAATCATGGAGAATCGTGTCAATAAACTTGAAAATGAGGTAGATGACATTAAAATTCGATTAGCAGTAGCAGAATCTAATATTGAAAAGGTTGAACAAGATATTTCAAGTATTAAAGATGATACTAAATGGTTACGTAAGACGATTACAACGTCAATTATAGGCATAGTCATAGCATGTGTTTTATGGGTAATTAAGCAAGGAGGGGTATAGAACGTATGAACAACTTACAACGTCTACAAATGGAAATAAAGGGTGTAGAGTTACAGCAAGATGAATTAGTTATATACCTTTCTGAAAGTGGTTTAGAGCCATTTAAGGAGTATGTAGCAGCGTCTAATAGCAATAAGAAAAGTATCTATACTACTGCATTAAGTGTATTAGAATCAATTGCAAACAATCCTACATTAATGAAAACAATTAAGATTGATGATATGACTGTATCTGATTTCCATGAATCATTAATGAAACGTATTGATCAATTAGAAGGTAAGATACGTACTATGCCTAATGATGATAATAACAGTACCTATTTCATGCTGTATGTGTGAGGTGATTAGATGAATCCATTTAATGATAATGTGTTAAAAGAAACATTTTATTCGATTTCTAATCCTATTACAATGAATCCTAATAGTGATGAATCATATACTATCAATGGCTTTATAACTAATGCTACATTAAGTCCTAATAGTTCCTATCATCTTCATTCACTTGATACATTCAACCGAGGTGACTACTTCACTATTGATGGTCAATCCTTCTATATGGTTACAGGTGATGTTGTCATGATGAGAGGTAGCAAATATAAATCTACAGCAGATTATTGTAATAGCCAAATCCCTATCATTGAAACAGTACGAGAAATTACAGGGTTTGACGATTTTGGTAGACCGATTTATGGAAATGTCGAGAAAATTGTAGGAAATAATTATGGGATTGTTCGTCATAAACAATTAACAGTAGATGATGGTTCAGTATTAATAGTAGCAAATTCTGAATTAGTCCTTACATTACGTGATAATACGCAAAATAGAGCCAGTTATTCAGTGAATAGCGTGATAGTATATGAAGGTATATCGTGGAAGGTAAGAGAAATTGTTTATACAAAGAAAGGTTTATTAGAATATCGTTTACAGTCAACTACATAATTTGGTAAGATTAATGTAAGTAAATATAGATGTTGGTTCTATATTAGAATAATGAAATTTCGAATTACAATATAGTAATTTATTTACATATATTGGTCTAGTTTACATAATGTTGAATATAGGAAGTTGGAAATCAACTATTGAAACTATACAATGCAATATAATTTATAAAAGAATGAATAGTGATAATTATATTAAGATAACTCTAGGGGATTGGTGTAATAGCCGATACCCCTTTTTATTTTTTGATTCGCCTACCATACCTATTTTCACACGCACATAGTTTTACCCGAAAGGGTAATCTAATATAAAAATAAATGAAATCATAAAAGGAAATATCTCCCACCATGTCGAAAGTATTAGGTAGAAGGGAGGTGCTTACTATATGATGATTGAAAATTTTATTCAAAGAGGATTAGTATTTAAAGGAAATGTTAATAAGACAAATTTTACTGATTTTAGTAAATGGGTTAATGAATGTACTTTACACTTGCAAAAATGGTATGCAACAAAAGAAAGTACGAAACAATTCATAGAAAAATCAAATATGATTATTGATACTTATCTATCAGAAGAACTTTTGTTAGAAGATACAATGGATTATATCTTAGGTTTATTAGACGCTGTTTTGGAACACGAAAAAATTAATAATGAAGAAAAACAAAACTTCTTTAGTATTACAAAAAAATAATTGTTGAGACACTCTCCTAGGTGAGGGTGTTTTAATTTAAAAACTAAATTATACATAGGGGTGTATGTATGGTAATTGGTGTAATTATAGCAATTGTATCATTGATAGTATTGGGTTGTATCTTCCTTAGTAACCTAATTGAAAATGGTAAGGATGAATTAGCGAAGTTAGACGTTAAAGTTAATCAAATGCTTTCTGATGAAGGGGTTACAAATGATGTTTATTGGACTGATGGGAATATCTTATTAGGTAAGACTGCAATTTCTATTAATGAGAAAGAATCTAACGTAATTATCCTACATGTTCCAGATACAAATAAATCTATATCAACAGTAATACCTAAGTTAGTAAAAGTGAAATTCGAAGATATAATTGAAGTGAAAATAAATTCAAACTCAACAATTATTACTTCTACATCAAGAGGATCACAAGTAGGTGGAGCGTTAGTTGGAGGAGCATTGTTTGGTGGAGTTGGTGCAATTATTGGTGGACTAAGCGGTTCAACTAAATCGACAGAATCTATTAAACAATTAGCATTAGAAATTATTGTTGATAGTATCGCTAATCCAATAATAACAATTCCTTTTTATAAATCTGAAATTTCAGAGTTAAAACCAAATACACCTAAATATGAAAAAATCACTAAAGAGATAAACGAATGGTATGGAAAATTTACGGTAATTCTTCATAGACAGGATAAGATAGTAGGATAACTAGTTGAGGGCATAATGCCTTCTTTTTTTATTGCTATTTAATTTTATAAACAAATATTGGCTTATAGGATTAAATAACAATAAAACTGACAGTTGAAATTATTCATAAACTTCTATAATATGTAAATTAAGGTACTTAGAGAATTAAATTCTTTAATATTTAACTACCTACCTCTCTATAATCCTTTTTATATCAAGGATAAACCACATAAAACCTTCATATCTCATTTTAGATGAATTTAATATTCACGTCTTCAAATAGTTTACGATCACCATAACGAAGACCTACATTGCTAACTTGAATCATGTGTTGCCCCCTAATCTAAAAATGTATTGATATTATGCGGTTTATCAATATTTGAATCTGTATACGCAAT
>DATMFU010000430.1:0-4251 GCA_035556015.1 Niallia sp.
CTATGGATAATACGGAAACAATTAGACCTAGGATTAACCCTATTGGCAACAACTGATTCATTTCAAAGTAAGCATTTTGTGCTCTTACCGTAAAATGTCTCCTCTCCTTTTTAACTCTCGCTACTCCTAAATAAGCTGCTAATATAAATGATACATATAAAACTGGATTTAAGAATACTTTGCCGAATCCTTTCAGTAATTCTAGCAACCATTCTTGCCACATACGCCTTCCCATCCTTCCGGTCTTAAACAGTTATGTCATTCCTCTAAAAGGTAATTATTCTACTATTATATAATTCTATTATATTCCACAAAAATAGTAATAGAAAGACTGTATAGAAGAAAATAATTCACACCTTCTTATTTGTCTTTAAAAATTACCCAGTAATTACAAGGATAAGACCTTTTCACACAAAAAAACCAATAACCGGAAAGGAGGTTATTGGTTTTTTATAAATAGCTTATTTTGTTTTTTGGATAGAAGCTTTTACTTTAGCTACTACATTTTCCACTGTGAATCCATATTCTTCAAATAATTTATTTGCAGGAGCAGAAGCACCGAAGTGGTCAATTGTGATAAGTTCACCTTTAGAACCAACATATTCTCTCCATCCTAATGATGCACCAGCTTCAATTGCTACACGAGCTTGAATGCTTTCTGGAAGAACACTTTCTTTATACTCTGCAGATTGTTTTTCGAATAAATCCCAGCTTGGCATACTAACAACACTTACAGAAATGCCTTCCTCTGCTAAAGCTGCTTGTGCTTGAATAGCAAGTGACACTTCTGAACCAGTAGCAAGGATTAATGCCTCTGCAGCGTCTTTTGCTGGAGAAACAGTATACGCACCATTTTTCACGCCTTCATATGCCTCTGCTTTAGTTAAATCTAATGTTGGTAAGCCTTGACGAGTCAATACTAATGCAGTTGGTGTATCTTGGCTTTCTAAAGCAATTTGCCAAGCTGCAGCAGTTTCCTTTGCATCAGCTGGACGAATGATAGATAATCCTGGCATTGCGCGTAAAGAAGCAAGTTGCTCTACAGGCTCATGAGTAGGACCATCTTCTCCAACAGCAATACTATCATGTGTAAATACATAAGTTACAGGTAATTTCATTAAAGCAGCAAGACGAATTGCTGGACGTAAATAATCAGAGAACACGAAGAAAGTTGCTCCAAATACTTTTACTCCTCCATGAAGTGCTAAACCGTTAAGAGCTGCACCCATCGCAAATTCACGAACACCGAACCAAATATTTCTACCTGCATAGCCACCATCTAATGCAAAGTTTTTCTCACTTGTCATTAATGTTTTATTTGAACCAGCTAAGTCAGCAGATCCTCCAAATAAAGATGGAATAGCTTTTGCTGCAGCTTGAATTGTTTTACCAGATGAATCTCTAGTAGCCATTGATTCTCCTGCAGTAAATTCAGGAAGACTTTCTTGAAGATCACTTGGAACTTCACCTTTGATTGCTGTTTCTAATTGAGCTGCTAATTCAGGGTATGATGCTTTATAGCCTTCATATAGCTCATTCCATGCTTTTTCTTTTTCTGCACCTTCAGCTGCTATACTTGCATAATGCTCAGATACTTCAGCAGGTACATGGAATGCTTCTTCATATTCCCAAGCGTATGTTTGTTTAGCTAATAATGTCTCTGAAGCTCCTAGTGGTGCACCATGAGATGCTGATTTTCCACCTTTATTTGGTGAACCATAACCGATTACAGTTTTCACTTCAATTAATGTTGGTACGTCGGACTTTTTCGCTTGTGCAATTGCAGCTTGTAGGCTAGCTGTATCATTACCGTCTTCTACACGAATTACTTCCCAACCATATGCTTCAAAACGTTTTTGAACACTTTCAGAGAAGGAGAAGTTTAAATCACCATCTAGTGAAATATCATTTGAATCATATAATACAACTAATCTACCTAATTTTAAATGACCAGCAAGAGATGCAGCTTCTGCAGAAACACCTTCCATTAAATCACCGTCTCCACAAATGCTGTATGTATAGTGATCTACTACTGGATAGTTTTCTTTATTATACGTTTCAGCTAAGTGTCTTTCTGCCATTGCCATACCTACTGCCATTGCGATCCCTTGTCCAAGTGGACCAGTAGTTGCTTCTACTCCTGGAGTATGTCCAAATTCAGGATGTCCAGGTGTTTTGCTTCCCCATTGACGGAAATTTTTCAAATCATCAATTGTTACATCATATTTAAATAAGTGTAATAAGCTGTATAACAACATAGATCCGTGACCTGCAGATAATACAAAACGATCGCGGTTAAACCAATTTGGATTTGATGGATTATGGTTCATTTCCTTCGCCCAAAGGGTATAAGCCATAGGAGCAGCTCCCATCGGCATTCCAGGATGTCCAGAATTAGACTTTTCAATTGCATCAATTGATAATGTACGAATAGTATTAATAGCTAACTGTTCAATATTTGTTTTCACTTGATTACTCATTACCATCATCCTTCATTATTTATATTTAAATTATTTTAAAGCATTGTTACGAAATCAATATTAAGAGTATGTTTCTAAACAAAAATCTACTTTCTCCATTAATCCCTTAACAAGCTCTATTATTTTAAGATAACACCATCTTTTTGCACTACTAGTTCTGCGGTTAAACTACTATTCTTAATCCACATTACTATTCCTTGTGCAAGTTCATTGGCGAGTATACGATCTAAAGCAGTTGGGTTTATCCCCATACATAACGCTTCATTAATTTCTGTATATTTCCAATCAACATCTAGCTGACTTATAACAACATCTTCAATTACATTTTTTAAGCCTTCACTGTATATAAGAACATTGGAGGTTTTAGTATTTGTATAACTTTGCATAATCGTTTCACAGAGGACAGTTATATCCTCCTTTTCATAATCTACTGCTAAATAATTGCCATCTACAGCTATAGAGATATCCTGTAGCATATTAGTAGATGGATTCCCTTCAATGGAGAAACCAAATAATCTAGGCTTATCGTACTTTAAAGAATGAATAGTGTCTTTAACCTTTAGTACATTTTGTGTGATGCTGTTTAGTGCAGTATCATATCCTAATGTCCATTCATTTCCCTTAATGTTGTTATAAATGGAAACAGGGACAAATAATGAGCGAATAGATTCATTCTTAGCTATATCGTTTTGCCATAGTTCCTTCCCTTCGGAATTGCCAATTATTACAGATACATCAACTGATGCAAAGACCTTTTCCCAGTTAGTGTTACTTGTTGGAGTACTTAATCTTATAATCGAATTACTTAAGTATGGCGAATCACTTATTTCGGTTATTTCCGAATATGTAGGTTCACCAGTCTGTTTATCTAGCTCTATTCCAACTAGTTGATGCCCTGGAACTAATTCTTCAGAGAGCTTGCTAATAATTTGTTTTACTCCTGAAGGCAAAATCCCTAATACTATTACTCCTATCTTCAACACCATACCTCCTAACTATCCAATTTATAAAAAGCTACAAGTAACGAATAGAAATATACAGAGCATGCAAAATATTTTCTTTATTTTTTATTCTCTCTGATATTATTTTTCAATTCATTATACCATACAACTTACCAAAATTAAACTATACATTTGAGTATAACCTAATAGTCGTACGTACAAGTTATAATATGTTTCAATTGCAAATTTTTAAGCTAATCTGTTCTACTATTAACAATAATAGGTTTCTAATTTGTTTATTCCGTCAATTCTATTACTATGTCTACCGCCAAGAAATTCCGCTTGCAACCAAGTATCTACGATTAAGCATGCTAATCCTTCACCAGTTACTCGCTCTCCTAAACAGAGGATGTTGCTATTATTATGCTCTTTTGTTGCTTTAGCTGAAAATACGTCTCCTACTACCGCAGCTCGAATTCCTTTCATTTTATTGGCAGCAATACTCATACCAATCCCTGTACCACAGCATAAAATCCCTAATTGGTTTTCTTTCTTTATAATAGATTCTCCTACTAGTTTTGCATAGTCAGGAAAATCAACACTTTCCTTGCTATGGCATCCATAATCTACTACTTCCATTCCATTGTCAATTAAGTGAGCCTTTAATGCTTCTTTTAATTGAAATCCACCATGATCACTAGCTATCCCTATTTTCATATGTCTACCCTTCCTATAAATGATTTTAATCAGATGTATTTTATCACAATTCTCCTGTTTTGTATTCGGTTTCATTATAATGCATTATTTTTTTAGTTTCCTTTTTACACAAA
>DATMFU010000431.1:0-8397 GCA_035556015.1 Niallia sp.
CATTAAAAGTAAATTCTGCAGTAGAAGCATTTGTTAAATCTACAGTGGTAATAAGATCATTATCCACATCATTTCCTTTACCACTGAAGTATTCGTATTCACCACTAGCAGGCGTGTTAACAAATAATTGTTTATCAGGTAATTTTACTTTTATAGCATCTGCATTTGTACCTTTAACACTAGCCTGGTCAATATTCAACGTCTTTGTTCCATCTATGATATCTTCTAGGCTATATTCTACAGGTTTAAACCAATTTGAATTCGGCCACTTATTTTGAAGATATTCTTTATCATATGGACTAAATCCTGTTGGCTCTGTACCACCAATAATCCCAGCCCAGCTTCCTGATGCCATGATGGTCCAGTAATCAGTTGGTGCTCCAACTCCACCAACTGTATAATTAGTATCGTATTCATCAGGCAAACCTAAGTCATGGCCAAATTCATGAGCAAATACTCCTGTTGCTCCGTCTTCTGGTTGAATCGTGTAATCAAAAGCCGTTAAGCCTCCACCCCAATATGGAACCTCTGCTGTTCCTTCTGTTCCAGGAATAACAGTAGGACTTGATAAACTCCAGCTATGTGACCAAATAGCATCTGCTCCAACTCGACCACCGCCAGCCTCTTCTCCTGTTCCAGCATGTACCACCATTAAGTGGTCAATAATCCCATCTGGCTCTCGGTAATTCCCGTCTCCATCTAAATCATATAAGTCCTCTTTATCGAACTGAGATAAATCGATATTAGGATCCTTCGCTGCATCAGCTAATGCTTCTTTAACTAAATCACGTGGTCTTATGTCACTACCATCTGCAGTGGGATAGTTACCACCATAGTAAGCAGCTGGGTGTTTCGCTGTATACCAGTCGGAAACTGCTCCATCAATCGTATAGCTTCCCCCTGATTGTTGTTCATAGAAGGACTTCATAGAAATGAAATCTTCACCGTTTCCACCTTTATATGTGGAATCGCCAAAAACCATTTCTTCATAATGCTTTTTCGTATAATCATCATATAGTAAAACCGGATCATCATTCTCTGTAATACTACTATGAGGATAATCAGGAAATTCAATTAATAAGACTAGTACTTCATCTTTAATTACTTCTCCATCCCATCCCTCTTCAACAATAGATGATGGAGTTTTTTTATTTGCTGCTATTTTTTCTTGCTTCGATACCTTTGGAGTACCTGCAGCAACTGACTTTATTCCCGCTTCTTCTTGGATATCTGCTCTAATCTCTTTTGGATCATCTACTAAAGCCTCAGCCTTATCTGCACGTTTCTGAAGATATGCATTTAATTTTTTCTCTTGTTCTTCCTTAGAAGCATTTTCACTAATAACTCCTTGCTCAATTAAAGACGCTAGAACTTTTTCATCATTTACTATACCAATATCAAAGGGGCCACTAGCATGTTTTGTCATAAATGGTAGATTTGCTTCTTCTTGTTTATGTACTACTTTATTTGTTTGCGCTTCCACTTTATCGACATTACTCAATAAAGGGGCAAATGAGCTCACTACTAAACTTGCTGATAAGACAGAAGTTCCCATCACTTTCTTCCAATTTATCATTTCCAAGTCTCCCCATTGTTTTTTTATGACAGTTATTTTCTCCCTCCCTTTTACTGCCACTTTCTTCCTCTTTTTATTTCGGTTATAGTAATATTCAGAGATGTCTGAATATTACTATAACAAAAAAGATACCAGAAATGAACAATATTTTCTAAAAAATTACAACTTTCGAACTTTTTTCCTACTTTTTTTCTTTATATTAATATATTTTTATTTTTTTGGTTGTTTTTTCTATTACAAGCGAATTATATTATTAATAATTTTTACAGTAGGAGGAAATTTTCACACGATGTAACGATAAAGCTTTATCCTACGACATATATATAAAGGGGGAAACAATTAAATGTTAAAGAGAGGGATTTACTTAGCTTTGTTAATGCTATTAACTGCCTGTTCCAATTCAGCATCCGAAGAAAAAGATCCTAAAGTGAACGCTGATCAAAACATAAATAAAGAAACAAACGAGATAAATCAACCAAGTGTAGAAGCAACTGTACCAGGAAAGGATGATTTTGATTTAATTGAAGGAGATACAGATGTACTAAGCAATATGAAGGCTTCTATATCTTATAATCAAGACAAGACTATTTCTAATGTTAATTTCGAGATTAAGAATGATTCAAAGCACCCTTTCACTTTTCACTTTAAAACGACACAACAATATTCATACAGTATATATACAAAGGACGGGAAATTAATTAAGGAACAAGCTAATTCATCAGTATTGAAGCTTCCATCAACTTATTTTGTTAAACCTGGAGGAACGATTAGTTATCCCGTTACAATCGAGAATCTTTCACCAGGATCTTATAAAATAAACTTTGTTTTTCTAGCGAAGGAATTACCTTTGAAAAAATCATATGATTTTATTGTAGAATAACGTATGTAATTCGATTTTTAATGAAGAAGTAATAGAAAAGTCATTCCATTTTGGATGACTTTTCTATTTTTAGTTACGATAAGCCCTTTTACAAATAACTTTTCTTAGAATAACTTCTTAAAATTCAACTTGTTTTTCCCTACTTTTGCTAAAATAGAAGAAATGATAATTAGGAGGTACATATGGTAGACTTTTTAAAGTTTGTCGCTGATATTGTTAATATACTTCATGATCTTATAATGGAGATTTCGGAAATCCTTGGCTTTCAAGCAACGGATAAAGATTTGCACCTTTGGATAATTGGTATTATAGGAATTATATCCTTTTTTATTGTACAGTTTATTTTTAAACGGTTAGCTAAATGGAGTATTACAAGCATTTCTTTTATTTATACTTTTACTCTTATTCTCGTATTAGTATTTGCCATTGAGATTCAACAAGGAATAACTGGTCAAGGGCAAGTTGAATTTGCAGATGCAGTAATGGGCATATATGGATTTTTACTTTTCTTTGGAATCTATCTTGTTATGAAACTACTCTTCTATGGAATTAGAAGACTTTTTAAAGGAAAAAGAAATATATCCGAACAATTAGAAGAAAATTCTCCAGAGAATCAGGATCACCCCCTTTCTAGAAGATCCCGATACGGTAAATAGAGAAAAATAGTTGACCTCACAATTTGCTTATTTCATATTATTTCATGTTTTTTGTGAGGTCACATTCCTTTTTTGTACCTAATGATATCCCGCCTATTACCCGCGATTATTTATTCACTAAAACTCCAATTTTTCTCCAGAATTAGTAAACATATTTCACTATTTACAGACTTGAAATGGTAAAATAAAGAAAAATGTTTCGGAAGGTGATGTATGGAAAAAGCCCAACTCTCTGAAAAATACGAACCAAAGTTGAATACGTATCTCATGTTTCTTATCATCTTTGGGGGATTCTTGATTTTTGGATTATCCGAAAATGTTAAAGGACCAGCAATACCACTTATTCAATCGGAACTTCTACTAAGTGAATCCAAGATTGGTTTTTTACTTGCTTTAAATTCGTTAGGATATTTGATTGCATGCACATTTACTGCTGCTTTAACAAACAAGATTGGTCTTAAGTGGACAGGAATTATTGCTTTTTCTTCCATGACCATATCTGGATTATTAATATTTATTTCTCAACAATTTGCCTCCCTTTCCGGTTCTTTTTTTCTATTGTACATTGGAAATGGAATGTTAGAAATCGGCCTTGGTATAATGGCTGCTCGTATTTTCACTAAAAACACTGGTTTTATGATGAATCTAGCACACTTTTTTTATGGGTTGAGTTCTATGGTTGCTCCTATGATTGCTTCTTCTATGATACATATGAGTATTTTTGGGATGGATCTTGGATGGCGGGGAATGTATTTTTTCGTACTTTTACTTGCATTGCTTCCTATCATTCCTTCTATATTCGGCAAATTTCCTACTGAAGAATTAACAGACGAGAATGCATTATCATATAGTTCATTATTTCGTGATCCAGTTGCTTGGCTAATTGTCTCTATTCTTTCTTTTGGAGTAGTATCTGAAATGGCTGTAGGAAGTTGGTTAGTTAACTTTCTTGTAAAAGCTTATTCATGGAGTTTAGATGATGCCAGTGGCATGTTATCCTTATTCTTCTTATTTTTTATGCTAGCAAGATTGTTTCTAGGTCCTCTAACAGATAAGATTGGATATACTTTATCCATTATGATTTTTGCTGCTTTTTCTGGCATCTGTAGTGTGACTGGTATATTAATTGGAGAAAATGGAGCAGTACTTTTTGCTCTAGCCGGGATTGGAATTGCTCCAATATATCCAACAGTAATGGCACTTCTAGCAAAGAGGTACCCAAACGGCACTGGAACGGCTATTACCTTTACCGTAACCCTCATGGGAATTGCAAGTGTAATAGGAAATCTAATAATAGGATTTATTATTGATATGGTGAATAAATTTATCGATAGCAATAGTGGCATACTAGGCCAACAAGCAGGTTATTTCTTCATCGGATTATTATCTATATTTTGTTCCTGTTGCTGTATTCTGCTTTATCTCTATTTACGTAAGAAAAATGAAGTTATTTAAGCTCACTATGTTGAAATCGAATCTTTCTATAAAGACTCTTTAAGATTAGAATTGTAATTATTAGTTGCAATAGAAGCACAGAAACTCCTATATAAAAAAGGGTATTCGGTTAAAATGCAAATTGGTAGAAAAAATAGCTTGATATTCCTATTAAAAAGAGAAGAAATATCTCAAATAAAAGGGCAAATACAGCAAAAATAATGTAAGGGTATACAATCTTTTTATGATGAACATGCTCTAGCTTAATCCCTTCCCAAAAACGATCGGCTATTCTAGCAACAATCAATATTTACAAGCCCCCTCCCTTTCGAATCTCACTACTAATCTATGATTCTAGGGGAGAAAACATTCCTATAGAGGGAGGGACAGACCCGCACTGCTTTAAAGCGCTGCGGGTCTGTCCCTCTTATACAAATCTCTGCTCTTATATCCAGCTTGAAGGATTGTCTTCATTTCTTCTTTTCTTTTTGTTCGTGTAGCTTCTTGTTTTGCGCTGTATACAAATCTTGCCCAGTCTTTCTGATAACCTGGTGTTAGCTTTTGATAGAAAGTTAAAAGGTCTGGATATGCTTGTAAGTCTTTTTCTATATCTGCTATTTTTTCCACGTAATCATCTACACATTGGCTTGCTCTAGAAGATATTTTATTCTTACCTTTACTATCTTCTTTTAATCCTACTACAGTGAACACATCATCTAAGCCTACCATGCGAGAGTACTTAATATTACTTTCCCTCACATATCCATCTTCGTTTGCCTCTATTAAAGTGAATAATTCATCTCGATGAATATAAGTTGGATACACCTTATTTCCTTTCTTTGGATAGGCAATATACACATACCCGCTTTTATGTAAATAATCCCCTTCAATAATATTATTTACTAAAGACCTTAGCTCGTCTCCATTTTGAATAAACGCAAAAATTAAATCATACTTATCTGATAGATTTGTATCATATCCTTCTAACTCCGATAAATATTCCCCATGCTCCGGTTTACCTAGTACAGCTACTTTTTCGTACTTTGTTAACTTTAATTTCTCTACAATTGTTTTTTCCATTTTTCACCTCTTACTCTTCTCTTTTAATTACCTATGAGTATATAACAACAGTATACCAATCAGTCCAGCAATCTATAACTTTTTAATAGGTTTAATTTTTTCGATAACGTCTATATATAAAGAAAAAGAAGGGAGATGCTTAGAATGATTAAAGATGATGATTTAAAAGATAAAACAGTGGACCGAGATTTTGAAGTGACGGAGGAACAAAGAAAAGAGCAAGAGAAAAAAGAGAAGGAAGAGAAAGAAAATAAATAAAAAAGAGAGTCAGCTTTTATCTAGAAAGATGTAAGCTGACTCTTTATTAGGTTTTTATTATGCTTCTGTATTATTAGCCAGTTCTTTTGCTTCTTTTAATATTCTTCTTCTGTTATAAAGCATTAAAGCAAGTGTAAGTGCTCCGATAATAATAGCACCGATTACCTTGATATCTAATAACCTTACTATAGCCCATGGTAGTGGACTTGCTGCATAGTCAATACTAGATACTAGATTAGAACCGGATGGAATGGCAAAGTTCACTAATCCAGCAGCTTTTGTAAATATCGGCGCTAAATCTGTCGCGAACCATAGACCTAACACCATAATAACTAGCCCAACAATCATTGTTCTAAATACATTCCCTTTTGTAATTGGGACAATTAATACAAAAGCAAATGGCAATCCAGCTAAACTAGCAAATGGTAATAAACCATTTCCAGGAAGTATTGCTGCAAGAACTAATGAAATAGGGACAAGTAATAATGATACTACTAAAGTAGTTGGATGCCCGATTCCTACTGCTGAATCAAGACCTATAAATAATTTACCGAAATTCTTAAAGCGTTTTTCGATTAAATCTTGAGTAGCTTCCGAAACAGGCATTAATCCTTCCATTAATACGGCTGCCATTTTCGGAATAAGAACTAATACAGCCCCCATTGTAATAGCTAAATTTAATACCCCTTTTACATCATAGCCAGCTACAATACCAAGAATAGCACCGATAATGGTACCCAAGAATATTGGTTCTCCAAATACTCCTAGTTTCTTTTGTAATCCATCTGCATCTAAGTTAATTTTATTAATACCAGGAATCCAATCAAGTATTTTATTTACTACAATTGCAATTGGTACAAATGATGCTGTAAATCCATGAGGTAAAGATACCCCTTCTAATCCTAAATGCTTCTCCACATTTTTCGCTGTCAAATCTGCAATTACCATAATAACAATCATATTTATAATTGCAGCAAAAATTCCCCACCAGAAACTACCTGTCATGACAGCTACAATAGAACCTGTAAAAGCAAAGTGCCAATAATTCCAAATATCAATATTAACCGTTTGTGTTGTTCTAGTTAATAACATAAGTATGTTCACCGCTAAACATACTGGTATAATGAGAGCCCCTACTTTTGATCCAAATGCAATTGCTGCCGCTGCTGGCCAGCCTACATCTAATACATTTAGCTCTAGTCCAAAGTTTTTTACCATTTGCTCTGCTGCAGGCCCAAGGTTATCTGTAAGTAGAGCAATAACAATATTTAATCCAATAAAACCTACACCAACAAGCAATCCTGATTTGATGGCTTTTCCTACCTTTACTCTTAAGATAAGAGCAAAAATAGTAAATATAATTGGCATCATAACACTTGCACCTAAATTAACAATATAATCTAGAATAGCCATTTTGTTTTCCTCCTGCATATGCAACCGATCTTACAAAACTACATGTAAACGGTCACATTAAAGTTATCGTAAAAAAATCAATTTGTAACTAACTCACTCAAATGCTTCTTAATTGAAGATCGATCACCTGAAATCATTTCCCCAACCGCCTCTTCATTGGAGAAGAGGCCCATTAAACTCGAAAGCATGGTTGTTTGGTTCTTCTTATCTTTTAAAACAATGTTGCAAATCAATTGCACTTCTACTTTTCCACTTCCATCCATATTATTGAAGTAAATTGGACTAGAGGGAACAACTATTGCAAGCGTTGAATGAAGCACATGATCTGCATCAGAATGTGGAATAGCTACTCCATAATCTCCATAGTCAAGGCCTGTCGGAAATTCATTTTCACGTTTTATGAGCGCATCCTTATAAGAGCTTTTCACATATCCTTTTTTAATTAGCTCACTTGCTAAAAAATCTAATATTTCGATATCATTTTCAAAGGTATCTCCGATAAAAATCAATTCTTCATCAATCTTAAAATTCATTTTTTTATCCCCCTTATTTCAAACCTAACTTCGTAATAACCTCCTCGATTGTCTTCTCCTTACCAACATTTGTAATAAAAGATAGACCTTTTACAACTGGGACATCTAATTCCTTCGTAAAGTTTGTAGTAGTAACAATTAAGTCATATTCGTTAGCTTTACTTGCTAATTCTGCAACAGTTGTTTGATGAAGGGTTACTTGATTTAATAGTCCTCTTTCTTGTAAAGCATCTTGCAATTTATTTAGAGCAACTGTAGAAGTAGCAATTCCAGCACCACAAGCAATTAATATTTTTTTCATCCTTATTTCCTCCTGTTTTATAGCGAATAATCATTAAATATTTGGAAAATATCTTCCTTTGAATTCGCAGTTATTATTTTTTCGACATCTTCTTTATTCGTTAATAATTTCATTAATTGTCCCAAAATTTCTAAGTGACTTGTTTTATCCACTACTGTTAAAGTAACGACAAGTCGTACATCTTCTTGAAAGTCATCCCTAAAGTCGATACCATTTTTAAAGGTAACTAGACTTAAAGCAAGCTTTAATGCTCCATCCTCTGGACG
>DATMFU010000432.1:0-5173 GCA_035556015.1 Niallia sp.
ACATAATCAAATTTTTCTTTTTCAAATAAAGCAAAGATAGTATCACGATCTACAATATCTGCTTTCACAAAGTGATAGTTTTCTTTCTTTTCAATGGAATGATGTTTCGTTAAATCACCTGCATAGGTTAATACATCAAGGTTATAGATATCATAATCCGGGTATTGATTCACCATATATTGAACAAAGTTCCCTCCAATAAACCCTGCTCCACCTGTTACTAATACTTTTCTTTTTGCCATAGCCATTATTTCTCACCTTTTTCCTTACTTAAACAAGCAACACTTATGTAGGCTAATATCCTTTTAGCTTTTTTATATTGTGTAGAAATGAAACCATACTCATCTATTATTATATGGACTTACTATTTTGTTAGAAAGCTCCACTTAGTAATGGCACTTCTTCTAGTCTAATTATACTTTTCTAAAAGAAACTTCCATAATATGGAGGGGGATTTAATTTTCTCTTTTAAAATACCTCCGCCAATAATCGATAACTTTCCATTTTATCCTCAAATGAATAAATATTTGTTATAATCATAAATTCCTCTGTTTGGTATAACTTACTTAGTCGTACTAATTCTTCTCTTACTTTTTCTTTCGTACCAACAATCATTCTTTTTCGATTTTCTTTAATAATTTTATGGTCCTCTGCAGTAAGAACTTTCTTCTTTATTGCTTCTGGACTTTCCAATTTCGTACTTTGTCCCTTTGCAATCGAAAGCAACCACATATCTTGGCTTAATGCAAGCTCCTCTGCTTTTTCTTGGCTTTTTGCACAAACAACAAATATACAAACATTTGCTTTTGGCTCTTGTAATGCCTCAGAAGCTTGAAAATGCGTATAGTAGTAATCCAATGCTATTCGTCCATTTCCTGGTGCAATAAAATGGCCAAATGTAAAAGCAGTTCCATTCTCAGCGGCTAATCTTGCCCCTCTTTTTGATACACCAAGTATCCATATATCTGGAACTGTTTCTATTAGTGGATAAGCTAAAACATCATTGTTACTAAGCTTCTTATTACTCTGTAAATAATGTTGTAGATCTCTCACTTGTCTAGGAAACTCATTTAAGCTTTTACGAATTCCATCCGTTAATGCTGTCCTTGTCTCTGCATTACCACCAGGAGATCTTCCTATCCCTAAATCGATACGATTAGGATACAAAGTCTCTAAAAGCTTAAAGTTTTCCGCTACTTTATATGGACTATATTGAGGAAGCAACACTCCACCAGAACCTATTTTTATTGTTTTTGTTTGAGCAGCCAGATGAGTGATAAGTACCTCTGGTGATGTACCTGCTATTCCGTCTGTATTATGATGCTCCGCTACCCAAAAGCGAACATAACCGAGTTTCTCTGTTAATTGTACTAACCTTACCGTATTTTCCAAAGCTTCTTTTGCAGAAAATCCGCTCCTTAAGACCGATTGGTCCAATACACTTAGTTTCATTTTCCACTTTCCTTCCTATATATGTAAGCATTACTTTTCAAAAAATCAAGAATCATCTCTTTCTGAGGTATTGCTTCCCTTTACTATAGACATCTATCTTGCTATTATAAGAATAACGAACAAGAATAATTTAAACAAAACAACTGCATATAAACATAGTTGGCTTTTAGTGTTTGTAATTTTAGCCATCAAGGTTTGCAAAACGTTTTGTATAGAATTATTGTGCTTTTTATTAAAAAGGAGAGTTTATCTTGATGGAACATGAGGATCTCTGTTCTAAAGTAGAAAAAGGATTTGAAATTATCGGGAAGCGCTGGACAGGATTAATTATTTATGTGTTAATGAGTGGGCCAAAACGATTCAGCGAACTTCATACTATTATTCCAGACTTGAGTAAGCGTATGTTAACAGAGAGAGTAAAAGAACTAGAAGAAAAAGGCATTGTGGTTAGACATATCGTAAACGAGCGACCAATACGAGTAGAATACTTATTAACCAAAAAAGGAACAGAATTAGGTAAAATATTATTTCCTATCAGTGAATGGGCACACAATTGGATAAAAGAGTAACGAGTTCATCAAATACTCTATCAAATCAATAAACATCTCATAAATAGAAAAATTGCATATATTTTTTCATTATAAATGAAGAGAAAACAGGTGGATGGGTTACGGAAGTGGTAACATATTGTTAGATTTAGTAAAACAATATGCTACTACTCACATCCAGCCTGTTTTTATTATTTTAAGAGCGCTTTTGTTTTTTTCTAGAAGAATCTGCTTTCACACTATTATTTTCTTTTGAGGTTGTTCCTTGACCTTCTACTTGTGAAGAATTCAAACCGATTGTGGATGGATCTGCTTTTCTTTTTGACAACTTACTCACCTCCACCTTATATTGTTCCTAAACAAAAGATAGTTATGATTACTTATTTAATTATTATCCGATTCTATATCTCCAAATGATCCAAAAAACTCATAAAAAATCTGTTCTGAATGAACTCCCCATTGCTTTAATGCCTTGTTTACAACTTTCATAAATGGAGTCGGGCCACAGAAATAGTACTGATTATCTTTAGATGGTAGAATTTCTTGTAACCATTCTAATGTTATAAATCCTTCTTTTGCATAATTTTTATTTTTCTTATCCTCTTCAGTTGGATTTTGATAAATAATATAGGATTTTAGATTTTTATGCTTGGCAGATAAATCCTGAACATGTTCCCTAAAAGCATGTACATTGCTATTCATAGCAGCATGTATAAATATTACCTTTCTATCAGGCTGCTCTTCCATAATCGTATTTAACATACTCATCATGGGTGTAATCCCAACTCCACCACTAATTAATACAACTGGTAAATCACTTTTTAAATCCAAATAAAAGTCACCTGCTGGAGCAGAAACAGGAAGCACATCGCCTTCCTTAAATAACTTATGTAAATCATTTGAAACGACACCTGGGGGATATCCTTCTTCTCTTGAATCCTCTCGTTTTACACTAATACGAAAATAATCTTTACCAGGGCTATCAGATAAACTATATTGTCGCTGATGGATATATTCTTCTTCTGGTATATTAATATGGATGGTGATATATTGACCTGGTATAAATCGAGGTAACTCTTTTTCATCTTTTGGATATAAGTAAAAGGATGTAATAACATCACTTTCTTCTACTTTCCTTTTAATCACAAAATCCTTAAATCCTGCCCATCCTCCTGGTTGTGTCTCCGTTGTTTTATATAAAATATCTTCCATCTTAATAAAAACATCAGCAATGACTTGATAAGCATCTGCCCATGCATCAATAATCTCATCTGTTGCTGCATCACCAAGTATTTCTTTAATAGCTCCTAATAAATTTTCCCCGACAATAGGATATTGTTCCGGTTTAATTTGCATACTTCGGTGTTTATGCCCGATTCTTTCTAAAGCCGGCATAATAGTACTCATGTCTTCTATATTTGCTGCAGCAGCATAAACAGCATTTGCTAGCGCTTTAGGTTGGTGTCCAGTTTTTTGATGTGTCATATTAAAAACATTTTGTAACTCTGGATGATTCTCGAATAAGCGCTGATAAAAGCGTTTCGTAATTGCTTCTCCATGCTCCTGAACAACTGGCAAAGTGGCCTTCACTATTTCTAATTTAGCAAGATCCAACTGCTTTACCGACTTTAAAACATCTTGCCACACATCTTTTTGATCGTTAGTATTCTCCCTTTTCTCCATTATACAACCTCCAGGCTCTTTAAAAATTTTCACCTCTTTACTTTCCCCAACTTATTACCAGTAATACTACTATTTGCTATACAATGTAAACCTTTAGATAAAAAATGCGCCTTCCAGTGAAGAAGGCGCATTAATCAAATTTCAGCTTGTTTTTTCTTTTATTGAATTCCTATTATTGTTTTTCTACTGCATGTCCACCAAATTCATTACGAAGTGCAGCCACTACTTTTCCTGTAAATGTATCATTTTCAAGAGAACGATAACGCATTAATAAACTCATTGCAATGACAGGAGTTGCTGCTTGTAAATCTAGAGCTGTCTCAACAGTCCATTTTCCTTCACCAGAAGAATGCATAATTCCTTTGATTTCATCCAATTTTGCATCTTTAGAAAATGCATTTTGTGTTAATTCCATTAACCAAGAACGGATTACAGATCCATTATTCCAAACTTTAGCTACTTTCTCATAATCGTAGTCAAACTCACTTTTCTCTAACACTTCAAAACCTTCACCAATTGCTGCCATCATACCGTACTCAATACCGTTATGAACCATTTTTAAGAAATGTCCGCTTCCTGCTTTACCTGCATAGAAGTAACCATTTTCTACTGATGTATCACGGAAAATCGGTTCTACCATATCCCATGCTTTTTGATCTCCACCAATCATATAGCATGCTCCGTTACGTGCTCCAGACATTCCACCAGAAGTACCGACATCCATGAAATGTATGCCATGTTCTTTTAACTGATTGTATCTGCGAACGGATTCTTTATAATGGGAGTTACCAGCTTCAATCACGATATCTCCTTCAGAAAGTAATGGTGTTAGCTCTTCTATTACTGAATCAACCACTTGGTGTGGAATCATCAACCAAAGAACTTTTGGAGATTCTAATGTATTAACTAATTCTTTTAAATTAGTAGTTCCTTCTGCTCCATAACTTTTCATTTCTTCCACAGCATCATTATTTAAGTCAAATGCTACCACGTTATGCTTATTATCTATTAGATTTTTACCTAAATTTAAGCCCATTTTTCCTAATCCAATTAATCCTACTTTCATGTGTTGCTTCCTCCTTGAATGGTTGTCCTTATTTTATTGTTTATCTATCAAGCGATACACTTTAGTTTACAATGTTAGCAAAAAAAGAACAATCAACATTTCCTCTCTTTTCTCACTTATTGTTTGTAAATAAAGCATCTGCTTCGTTCCCTTACATTTATCGGTTATAAACTAAATTCATTCATTCTTTAATCAATGGTTCCGTCTCACCTAAATGAATGCAATGGAGATTCTAATTGGAAGAAGATAAAACCTTTTCTTTATATTCTTTACTTTGTTTAGCAAATAATCCTCTATTTAGAATGGAAAAGGTTTCAACTTCCACTTTTATTATCAACGTTCTTTGGCTTAAAGTTGCTAAGCCATTTGCAGAACAGGTTCTTTCTTGCCATCTAACCACCATTCAAAACCATTTTCTTTTAAT
>DATMFU010000433.1:0-11153 GCA_035556015.1 Niallia sp.
AGCTGCCTTATATGCCTCTAAAAAATCTTCTTTATCCATTAGCTCGATTTCATCGTCTACCCATTTTTGTTTCCTTTCGGCTCTAGCATGCTTTTTCATCTCTTTTTGCGCCCATTCAAGAAGTAACTGTAAACGATTAGGAATAGATATTTGTTTATCTAATTCATAAAACTTCCTCATCCACTCTTCCTTCGATATAAATACCTTATTTCGGAACTTTATATCTTTAAATACCATTCCATCCTGTATTAACTTTTCAACATAGGCATCTATTTTTTGTTTAAAAGCTAAACTACTTTTATATTCTATTCCTTGAAGTCTTTTTGTTCTTTCTTCTTCATTCGTTCCCGTTAATAAGTATTCTAATGGGGAAAAAGAATCTTCCACTTGATATCCTTTGCCAATTCTTGAATTTAAATATTCATAAAAAGTAGATTGACGCATATTTTCTTCCCCTAGTTCAGGTAAAACAGTAGAAACATAGCTGTTAAACAATGGATTAGGAGAAAACAACATAATATTATCTGATTTTAAGGATTCTCGATGTTTATAAAGAAGATAAGCAACTCTTTGTAGTGCTGCAGAAGTCTTACCACTTCCCGCTACTCCTTGCACTAATAAGATTCTGCTTTTTTCATTTCTAATAATCTGATTTTGCTCTTTTTGGATGGTTGCTACAATACTCTTCATCATGGAGCTCGCATTATTTCCAAGAACCTCAAGTAGTAAATCGTCTCCTATTGTTACACCTGTATCAAATAGATTTATTAATTTGCCTTCTCGAATAATAAACTGTCTTTTTAGTAATAAATCTCCTTCAATAATCTCTGTAGGTGTCTTATAAGAGGCAGGTCCCGGTGAATAATCATAATAGATACTAGAGATTGGTGCTCGCCAGTCATAAATGTAGAATTCTTCGTTATTTTTATCCATAAAAGAAGTGATGCCAATATAGATACTTTCCACTTCTTCTCCTTTTTCTTTAAAATCAATCCTTCCAAAATACGGAGAATTTTGCAATTTATTTAGAGTAGATAATTGTCTATGTATTTGTCCATAGCTTCTTTCACGTTCACCTAATAGTTCTGCTTGTTGTTTTATACTTAAGTATGTTTCAATTACATCATCCGGTTCATCCATATTAACCGTAACATCTTCCCAGAAAGTAGATCGTAACTGGCCAACATCCCCACTAATATAATCTTTATCTTTTTGAATATCCTTCATTTTATCTCTTACTTCTTGTAAAACAAAATCGATTCTTTTTTGCTCACTAGTAAATTCTTTATTGTCTTTGCTCACTGTTATTCACCCCTAAACAATAATCTTGACAAACACTTTCTTTTCATCTATAATTATAATAGATAAATTATAATTATATTAAGAACCTTTTATAAAGGTGCATTTTTTTATTTTACCATAGATTCTTTTAAATAACTACTAATAGACATATTATCCCATATCCAATTCGGATATGGGATTTTCATATATTATGCCTTTACCCATTTTCTTTTGTATGTAACATTACCATTCTTTTTTAAGTATACGTAAAAACAAAAGAAAAATACTCCACTTATCGCTCTAAGAAATCCTGAGATATTCATTGCTGTATATATATTCGTACTCTCCAGCAAAAATACCCCAAATTGAGGTGCAGCAAAAGCAACTAATGCTAGTAGAATATTGTAGTTAGAGATACATTCACTTCTATTCTTCTCCTCTGTGACATCTAAAAGTTGATTAAACAAAAGAAGGATGGTACCTGATACGAAAAGCCCTGCGAAAATATTAGTAATAACAATATATACTAAATTAGTGGACAAGACTGTAATAAATGGAGCCACAGCCATCCCCACAGCAACAAGGATTAACATCTTCGCATTAGTATGCTTTTCAGCCATTCTTCCCCACCATTTGAAGCTAATTATTTGACCAATAGAATTGGCTACTGCAAATAAACTTATCCATAAGCCTGTTGCGCCAGCATATTTGATTTGATAAATACTAAATAATGACCAACACATTTGCCAGGCAAAATTAAAAAATAATGCACAAATAATAAAATATAAAAAATACTTATTTTTAAAGACAGACAAGGAGATAAAAGGTATCTTAGCCTTTTTCTCTTCTATTGTTTTTCTTTTTTCATGATGTTTTTTTAAATAGTATATTTCCATTAATCCACATAAAAACGCAATGAAATATAATAGTACATACGGTAAAGGATTAGATGAGTCGAACATTTGGAAGAATAGCCCTATAATAAATGTAGAAATCATTCCGATAATGGTCATCATTTTATTTCTTGTACTAAAAAAACTACTTCTGCGGTCTTCTGAAATTATATCTCCTATTAATGCTTGCCAGCTTAAATTAGCAAATGAATAAGGAAAGTTCATAAAACCTACTAACACAATAAAAACAACGCTCTGATAGGAAGAAGGAATAAATACCACTAATGCTATTCCGACTAAAAAAAGTCGAGCAAAGAGAAATGAATAAACGGTAAACATCTTTTTTTCTTGAAGACGATTCATTATGACTGATCCTATTAACATAGCAAACATACCGATAAATTGTGGCAAAGAACTAATTAAACCAACTTGATAATTACTTGCCCCTAATACACTTATTGCAAAAAGAGGAAAATAATTAGTGGAAATATTTTGTATTAACGTAGTATAAATACCATTATTAATACTTAGACTTTCATTTTCACTATTTAACTGTTCAGAATCCATCTTATAAATCATCCTTTTTTGTATGAATAAATATTTCCAAATCTGAAATATTTCAATGCTATCATACTCCCATTGCTTATAGGCTGCAATAGTTTTCAGAAAAAGAATTCTTTATAATTTAAATATTCTTATAGTTCCTTTTTTCCAGATATTTTTTAATATCTTGCTTTCCTTTTTGTTCCAAGATGATTTGGAATGAATTACTCTTCTATCTTTCCCCTTACATAAATGAGTCTATATAAAAACCTAGGAACTAGGACCATAAACACGATTCTTTCCACAAACATACGGGTTCGAGTCATATTTACTTTAAATATATTATATTTGATTAAAATTGCTTCTAATATGCTTTGAATTCCAATAGGTAAAATCCAATATAACCATCCCGACCTTGAAGACGTATACACAGCGATAAAAGACAAAACTAAAGTATACATTGGTACAATAATAAAGTGTTCTTTCCAAGTATGGAAAAAACCGCGTCCTACACGGATATATCTTTTCACAGCATTTATATACATACCAGTAGACAATATAACCTCTATACTAAGGTAATGGGTTAGTTTCAGTACCCAAGTTAATCGATTACCTAATGCTTTATAAAACCATTCACTAATATAGAAATAGAGTATTAATAAAATAAAGGTATACTTAGGAGTCCACCAATAAATTTTATAAATCTTTTTCTTTAAAAATAGGTGTTCAATTTTATAGTAAGCATAGCTGAAAAGAATTTTCCACGTCCAATCCTTTTTAAAGATTGTTATGTATGTCGAAATAATGGGTATATAAATAGCCTGGGAAAAAATAGCTCCTAAGATAGAATCGAATCTTTTATTTTTCATAATATTGGGTTTGTAACGATATCCATGAAAAATATTCAAAGTTAAATACTCAAATAAAAATGCCATCCCTATATTGGCTAACAAAAAGGCCCATGTTTTCTTCTCTGCTTTTTTTCTTAACACAGCAACATAAATCAAAACGTGAATTACTGTTAACAGTAGATATGGTGTTGAATTCTTGTTGATTCGTTTTTTATCCATCACATTTATCCACCCATTTCTTCTTCATATACCCCTTTTTATTATTCTACATTCTAACCAAAATTATAAATATAAACGAATAAATCCGACAGATTTCTACATTATTCATACATTTCATTAAACAAAAAAGCTTGGGCCATATAGGTCCAAGCTTTTTTATAGGTTAAAACTTATTTTTCCGTTTCTTCCTTGGAAGTCTCTTCTTTAGAAGTGTCTTCACTGTTTTCTACAGAAGGAACATCTGTTTCTGCCCCTTTAACATAGTTATAATCATCACGATTAATCGGTGTAAATCCTGCTGGCGTATGGAATCTTAATAAATCTTTCGTTACGATATTATCTGATGCATTCAATTCTGCAGCTACAGCTTCCGATTGTTCTACACCAGCTTCTTCATCTAATAAATCGCCTGACTCTGTATCGTAATAATTATCGCCAACTTTTGTAATGGTTGGTGAAACAAAATCACCATTTCTAAATGGTATTGTTTCACGATGCTGTTCAGACAACATATCAGAACCAACTTGTAGATAATCTTTTGTGTCTACACCTAGTAAATGAAGCACAGTAGGGACAACATCTACATCACCACTATATTTATCTATTACGTTACCTTCAACACCTGGAATATGAATGAATAAAGGTACTCTTTGAAGTTGGCTATTCATAAATGGAGTTACTTCATCTACTCCAAGTACTTTAGCCATCGCTTTATTATGATTTTCAGAAATACCATAATGATCCCCGTACATAACAATCATCGTATTCTCATATAATCCAGATTCTTTTAGTTCATCAAAGAATAATTTAATAGATTGATCTAAATAATTTGCTGTTTGGAAATATCCATCTACAACAGAATCACCTGTATTTGCTAATGGGAACTCCGTGTCGCCTTCATCTAAAATAAATGGATGATGGTTTGATAATGTTAAGAATTTTGTATAGAAAGGTTCACTTAATCCTTCTAATAAAGGCATACTTTCTTCAAAGAAAGGAATATCCTTTAATCCATAGTTGATTGTATCTTCTTCTGTCATATTATAATATTCTGCATCAAAGAAATAATCATATCCTATTGTTTTGTACATTTCATTTCTATTCCAGAAAGTCTTATAGTTTCCATGGAATGCGGCAGAAGTATAACCTTGTGATTTAAGAATAGCTGGTGTTGCTTGCAATGTATTTTGTGCTTTGTTTACAAAAACGGCCCCTTGAGATAATCCATAAAGAGAATTATCCATCATGAATTCTGCATCAGATGTCTTTCCTTGACCTGTTTGATGGAAGAAGTTTTCTCCGTAAAAAGTATTTTTATCCTCAATTAATGAGTTTAAAAATGGAGTTACTTCTTGACCATCCACTTTATAATTTAGAACAAATGATTGCAATGATTCTAAAGAAATAACAATAACATTTTTATTTTTCGCTACACCAAAATATTTATCATTTGGCTCTGCATAATTAGCATTAATATAGTTTTGAACTTCTGTAATATCACTGCTATCTGCCAACGCTCTCTGACTTTCTGAACGAGCATTTTGTACAACATCATAGATAGTAAAGTTGTATGCACCTAAATATTTCACTAAATAGTTTCGGTCAAATGATCTACTCAATAATTGTGGTCTATCTGCTTCTGCTAAACCTAAGTTAATGATAAAAATCAAGATTGATAATGCAAAAACAGATTTAGCTGCACGTCTATTCTTTTGTACTTCAGGTTTATATGCTTTCGTAACAAGCAATACTATTAAAATAATAACATCTAAGAAGTAAAGAATATCGTATGCATTAAATAATGACATGATACTATCACTTAATTGACCACCATTTACACCCACCTGCATTACAACAGGAACGGTAATAAAATCAGTAAAGAAACGATAATAAACAATGTTAGCATATAGTAAGAATGACATAATAAACGTTATGACTGTTATTATGATCGGTTGTACTTTCCTTTTAATAAATAAAGCAAGTCCGATGAAGAATAACGCCGAACTTAAAGGGTTAATGAAAAGAAGAAATTCCTGTAATACCCCATTAACTCCTAAACTAAATTCTGCTTTATATGCTATATACGTTTTAATCCAAAATAAAATAATGGCGATTAAAAAGAAAGAAGAATGTTTAGACATAAATTTTCGAAATAATTCCACTGTACCTTTCAATCCCGTTCACCTCAATTCAATAAGTTACAATAACAAATTCTTTTTTAATAATTTTTAATAATAAATAGCTCTACTTATCTTCTTATGAATCATCCTGCTAACATGTTACTTAAACAATTAAGAGAGCTGCAATCAAAATAACGTAATACATTATAACACATCGCTAAAAAAATGGTCATGTTTTTTTATTCCTTATAATGTAAATTCACGTTTCGCTTTTCCCAAATTAAACACATCTTACATTAAATTTATGAATAATACCAGCAATATATATAATATTTACGGAAAAAGGAGAAGAACATACAAGTTTATTGCTTTTTCGACAAGAACTAACATTAACATAAATAATAAGAAAGATAAATGGAAGTTTTTACATCGACTTGTCGATTCTGATGATTTTTTGCCTCAATCATCAGATATAATGAAATTCTGAGAAATTTTCTTACTATATAATAATTCGAATAGTAAGAACTTCCTTTAATAAAAGATAGAGCATCTTTTTCATTACATTTCAATACATTAACCATTATTTTAATATAAATAGTATAATAATATGGATAATACAAGGGAGGCTTTTAAATTGGTACAATTAAACAAAACAGATTACCTAACACTATTAGAAAGAATATTGACAATTCCTAGTCCATCTGGGAACACTGAAAAAATTATTTCTATAATAGAGGATTATTTGAAAGAGTATCATGTGATAACTCGTCGAAATAATAAAGGTGGTTTGATTGCTACTATTCCAGGTAAAAAAACAGACAAGCAACGTATGTTAACAGCTCATGTAGATACACTTGGGGCTATGGTTAAAGAAATTAAACCTAATGGTAGACTTCGTATAGATCTTATTGGTGGTTTTACCTATAATAGTATTGAGGGAGAAAACTGCCTAATCGAAACTGCATCTGGTCAAACCTATACAGGAACGATCCTTATGCATCAAGCATCTGTTCATGTATACAAAGATGCTCGTACTGCTGAACGTAATCAAGTAAATATGGAAGTTAGAATAGATGAGAAAGTGACGAATATCGAAGAGGTAAAAAAACTTGGCATTTCCGTAGGAGATTTTGTTTCCTTTTATCCTCGTGTTGAAATGACACCTTCTGGGTTTATTAAGTCAAGACATTTAGATGACAAAGCAAGTGTGGCGATTTTATTACTATTAATAAAATACATAAAAGAAAATAATGTGGAGCTACCTTATACAACAAACTTTTTGATTTCTAATAATGAAGAAATTGGATATGGAGGCAATTCCAATATACCTCCTGAAACAGTGGAGTATTTAGCAGTGGATATGGGAGCAATGGGAGATGGGCAGTCTACGGATGAATATACCGTATCTATTTGTGTAAAAGATGGCAGCGGCCCATATCATTATGGACTTAGAAAACAATTAGTTCAATTAGCTGAAACAAACTCTATTCCTTATCAATTAGATATCTATCCTTATTATGGTTCAGATGCATCTGCAGCCATTCGATCTGGACATGATATTAAACACGCATTAATTGGGCCTGGAATTGATTCTTCTCATGCTTATGAAAGAACACATTTTTCATCAGTTGAAGCTACAGGACAACTGATATATCAATATTTACTAAGTAAAATGATTTAATAAAATAAATGAACGAAACCTCACTAATTAATCATATGGTGAGGTTTCGTTTTTTTAGTCCTATTGTCTTATTCCGGCCTTTCGCCACGTTGTAAATCTTCAATTGATAAACCAAAATCCATTTGAAGATGTGGATAATCCTTAAAATTTTTCCAGTCTCCTCCCCATTCATATCCAAGAGACTTTGCTATTTCTACTACTTCATTCCAATCTTTTTTTCCATTCCCATTCCCATCATAGTTCATATCCCAAATAACAGTTCCATCAATGTCTAAGAGAGCAAAATCAATCGCTAATCCATAATTATGATACGATTCTCCTGCTTTTGCATTTGTTACGATATTTCCTTCTGTTGTTCTACCCTGTTCATATAAACGATTTTGTTCATCTGCACTTCGATAATCCGCTGTTATTACTACTCTTATCCCAATCTTTCCTGCCTCGTCCACTAACCTATTCATACTTGTCTCTACTCTATCATTCAATTGTGTAGGCATTGGTATAGGTTCCTCAGGAATTTTATTAGACTTTGAGTACAGATATATAATGGTGAAAAAAAGTAAAAAAATAAAAATGGTCGATAAATAACTTTTTCTTTTTCTTTTGTTCTTCTTATGTTTTTGCACCGATCAAGTCCAACTTCCTACCATATTAGTGAGAACTACACTTATTTCTTCTATATAAATATACATCAAACTTAATAATTGGAGCAAAAAAAACCTAAAGCATATCATATGAATAATATGCTCTAGGCTAAGATAAAATAAGATAGACTTAAAAAACAGCTTTTGCTCCTAAATAGCGTGGTTTCCAATAACTATTATTCATATCGGTAATGGTTACTCCAGTAGAAGTACCTGCATGAATAAATTTATTATCACCTATATAGATTCCTGCATGTGATGGACCAGACGTTGTTTCAAAGAAAACAATATCGCCTGCCTTTGGTGAACTAACGGGTGTTGTAGCATTCCAGATAGTTGCAACGGTTCTAGGAATGGAAGTTCCTATTTTGTTGTATACATAATTTAAATAACCACTACAATCAAATCCATTTGGTGTACTTCCACCCCATACATATGGAACACCTATATATTTTTTCGCTTCTTTAATCAATGCATCCACTTTACTAGTATTATTTTCTGAAGTTGTTGTATTTGTATTAGTGTTTGTTGAAGATACTTTTAATACTTGTCCAACATAAATCGTATTAGATGTTAACCCATTTATTTTTTTTAGTTCATCTACTGTCAAATTCACTTTTAAACTAATAGCGTATAGAGAATCTCCACTTACTACTGTATAAGTGGTTGTAGTATTTGTTTTAGATTCAGATGTATTTGTATTAGGAGTTGAGTTGGATGATGGAATAAGTAAATCTTGTCCAATTTTTATAAGATCTGAAGTTAAAGAATTCAATTCTTTTATTTTTGTAACAGTTGTATTGTTGTTCTTGGCAATCTTTGATAAACTGTCACCTGATTTAACGGAATAATGAATATGAGGAGGTAATAATGAAAGTTTTTGGCCAACTTTAATTAAACTACTACTTAAATTATTATACGATGTTAGATCACTAACAGATATTTTTGTTTCCTTTGCTATTCCTGACAATGTGTCCCCAGATTTCACTGTATATTGTTTTTCATGTGCACTTACTGTTCCTGAGAATGCACTGAATAATATTCCGGTTGCAGTTACTGCTGATAATAGTTGTTTTTTCATGTATGATCTCCTTTTGTTGTAGATTCAAGTCCTGCTATCATTCTATTGTTCTATGGATATAATTCCAACCCAAAGAAATTGGTAATCTATCCATTTATTTCTACTTATCGTATAAATAAATAGTATCTCTATAAAATTACTCCTATTTATCACTCCATTCGCCTACTTAAATTCCAAATTATTCATAATTTAGGTATATATTTACATAAAAATACTACTTTCATTCTTTATGAATCACTCTTTTTCCTCTCCATTGTTTTTATATAAAAAAAGCTAACTAATAGGACGAATTACTCCTTTTAGTTAGCAACTAAACTTATTAACTTAAAAAATCAAATCTTGTTGTACTACCTGTCTGACCAGCAATTACTTCTAGTCTTACTTCCATTCTTTCTTTTAATTCAGGTACATGTGAAATGATTCCAACTAATCTACCAGAACTCTGTATATCCATTAACGTTTCAATTGCTTGATCCAATGATTCCGGATCCAGTGTTCCAAATCCCTCATCAATAAACATTGTTTCAAGTGATATTCCACCTGCATGTTGTTGCACCACATCAGCTAGTCCTAAAGCAAGGGATAATGCTGCCTTAAAGCTTTCTCCCCCTGATAAGGTCTTCACATGTCTCTCTTGACCTGTGTATTGGTCAAAGACAAGTAACTCTAAACCACTCTGCACATTTCCTTTGGAGCGATCACTTTTCCTTTGAAGTTGATAACGACCACTTGTCATTTTATTTAATCTTACATTTGCTTCAAGTAAGATATCATCTAAGAAAGCTGCTAGTACATAACGTTCAAAGGTTATACGTTGTGCATTTTGTCCTCTTGAAATATCATAAAGATGACCAACTAATTTATATTTATTTTCCAGTTCTTTAACTTCCTCATTTATTGTTGTTACTTGATTATAGATATCTTTATTCTCTTTAATTTTCATTAATAAGTTCGTTTTTTCCTCTTGAAGCTGATCTATTTTAGCCGTAATAGTAGTTAACTTAGTGTTTAAGCCTTCTGTATCTGGAATAGCTACATCTTTTAGAGCTTCTTCTAAATCTTTTAATCGATCCAATGTGGAACGACATTCTTCTCGGTAAGCCAGAATAGCCCTTTTCTCATTTTCTATTTGTTCCTCTGTCATTTTACTATTTGCATAATCACGATAATTAGGAAAACCTTGTTCATTCATTCTTTGTATAAAAGTAGTTCTTTCTTGTTCAAGTGAAAGGGAAAGCTGTTTCATTTGTTTTTCCATACTTTCTAAGCGTGTACTTTCTTTTTGTGCATTTTCCTTTGTAGATTGTAAGTTCTCTTGCGCTCGCTTAAAGACCGCCTCTAGTTGTTCTAATTTCATTCGTGTAGTATCAACTGTCTTTTTAAATTGAGTTATATCACGTAAATCTTCCGGAATATTCTCTTTCATTTTTTGAATAATCGTATGCTTTTCTGTGTATTCAATGGTAAGAGCTTGAGTATCTTTTCTAATTTTCTCTATTTGTTCTAAACTAATTCCCATTTTAGTATCTAGTTCTTCTAACATATTATTTAGTTGTTCCAGATGTTTTACATTTTCTTGGATTTGTATTTGTTCCTTTTTTAGTTCTGCCAATTGACTTTTGATAGTAGAAATAGCAATTGAATTGTTTTCTTTTGTAAGGTCTGGGTTAATATCATGTATTTTATTCCATTTAGATAGAACCTCTTGCTCTAATACAGATACTCGTGATTTTGCTTCCAACCATTTTGTTTCTGCTGACATCTTTTGCTTTTCTAATACAGCTAAGTCTGCTTTCGCACTTTTTCTATCTTCTTCACTAACAGAATGACTTTCCGATGC
>DATMFU010000434.1:0-20731 GCA_035556015.1 Niallia sp.
TAATTCCTGGTTAAGTAAAATTTATTTATGTCAATTTATTACGAGAGAAATTCTTGGCTGGGAATGGGACGAAAAAGGAAGAAGAGCAGACTATGCCCACGTAGAGTGGCTAACACATCCAGAGTTATCTGTTTGGAGTTGGAGTGATCAAATCATTTCAGGTAAAATTGCAGCTAGTAAATACTATCCTCGAGGAGTGACTAGTATTTTATGGTTAGAAGAAACAAGTAGTGTGAAAGGTTAAATATAAGAGAGCAATAGGAAATGAGGTTGATAAGTGTGATTAATAATCCAATGGGAAAACTATATACTATATGCGAATGGACGGTAAAATTAGTTTATGTTAATTTACTTTGGCTGTTATTCACACTTGCCGGCTTCATTATACTAGGATGGATGCCGGCTACTGCTTCGTTATTTACAATTGTGAGAAAATGGTTATTTCAAAAAGAAACTAACATACCAATTTGGAGTACATTTGTTAATGGGTATAAAAACGATTTTATAAAAATAAATATAAGTGGCTTTATATTTTTGATAGTTGGTGGATTACTGTACTTAGATTATCATTTTGTCCTTCAAACTGAAGGTGTAATTCGTATGGTAATGACAAGTTTGTTGCTTCTTCTAACCTTTTTCTATCTTATTACCGTGATTTTCTTTTTTCCAGTCTTTGTACATTTTAATCTAAAACTCTTGGACTATTTTAAGTTTACATTATTACTAGCTACTATGAATATTCATATATTGCTTCTTATATTAATTATGATAGTTGTCGATATATTTTTATTACTCTATTTTCCTGGTCTTATTCCTTTTTTTAGTATGGTATCTATCGCCTGTATCATTATGGCAGGAGGAAGTTATATTTTTGAACGAATGAAGAAAAAGCAAAATGCTCTTGCATTAAATAGATAATTAGTGAATAAAATGTATGATTTTAATAAATAAAAGGGAGGCTGAATCATGAAATATAGAGAATTAGGTAGCACAGGCATGAAAATAAGTGAAGTTAGTTTTGGTACATGGGCTATTGGAGGATCATGGGGCAAAACAAATGATGAGGAAGCTCTAAAGGCATTAGATCGAGCAATAGATGCGGGCGTGAATTTCTTTGATACAGCAGATGTATATGGAGACGGTCATAGTGAAGAGTTACTTGCAAAGGTTACTAAAGGAAAAGAAGATAAAATTTATATTGCAACAAAATTTTGCAGAGCTGGAGATATTTATTCAAAAGAAAATTATACAATGGATCAGGTACGTACATATTGTGAGAATAGTCTCAGAAGGCTAAATAGGGATGCAATCGATTTATATCAAATTCATTGTCCACCGAAAGAAATTTTGAAAGATGGAAGTGTATTTGAGGTGCTAAATATATTACAACAAGAGGGAAAAATTCGAAATTATGGTGTAAGTGTAGAAACTGTAGATGAAGGATTAATTTGTCTTGAAAATCCAAACGTAAAGGCTTTACAAGTGATTTTTAATGTGTTTCGCCAAAAGCCTCTTGAAGTCTTATTTCCAGAAGCACAGAAAAAGAACGTAGGAATTCTTGCAAGGTTACCGTTGGCTAGTGGACTTCTTACAGGGAAATTCACAAAAAATCATACATTTGCAGAAGATGATCATCGGAAATTTAATGAAAATGGGGAAGCTTTTAATATAGGGGAAACATTTGCAGGTCTAGGTTTTTCTAAAGGGGTAGAATTGGCAGAAGAAATTTCGTGGATAGAAAAAGATAGAAAATCAATGACTACTGCTGCATTAAAATGGATATTAGAACATGATAGTATCAGCTCTGTCATACCTGGGTTTAGAAATCCACGTCAAGTAACGCAAAATTTAGAAGCATTAGATGAAAAACCATTTGAGGAAGAAGAACTAAAAAATATAGAAAAGTTTTATCAACAAAAGGTAAAAGAATATATAAAAGGACCATATTAAGGATGGATATATGATATAGAGAACATCATAAAATAAGAGCAAAGTATGCAATTAATTTAGCATATTTCGCTCTTATTTGTATTGTGGAATAATAATATTTCCTGATATTACAATTATTTTGGTATATCCTGCTCTCCTTTAATGAATTTCCATATATCTAAAAAAACATTTGCTTTATGTAGAGTAGATATAATCACTAGAGAAACTGGACCTATAATTAAACCAATAAAACCAAATAGTTTGAAGCCAATAAAAAGGGCCATTAAAGTTGCCAATGGATCTAAACCAATACTTGATGATAGAATCTTTGGCTCCATTATTTGTCTTTGCACAAGAACTACTATATAGAGAACAGATAAGCCAATTGCCAATCCTAGGTTTCCTGTAATTACTTCGTAAACAATCCAGGGTACAAAGATTAGCCCTGTTCCTAAGTACGGAATGATATCCACTAAACCAGTTAGCAAAGCAATTGTAATAGCGTAATCAATTCGCAATATGAGTAAACCTATTAATATGATAACGGTTGTAATGGAAATAAGGGTAATCTGTGCTTTAATAAATCCTATGAGTGCCTTTTTTAAATCAAAAAAAATTGTTTTGCTCGACTTTAGCCATTTTGATGGCAAAATTCGCCCGAACTTATTAGATAATTTAGCCCAGTCTTTACTGATAAAAAAGGTTGCTAATAAAGAGAAGATAATAACGCTAGCTGCATTTGGAAACCAGGAAAGAATAATAGGGATATTTTGAAAAAAAGTCTGTAGAAAATCACTCATTACCGAACCAATTTGTTCTCCTACACTTTTTATATTGCTCAGTATAGTTTCCTGTTGCCCTGCTTCTAAGTTATCAAAAGTTTGTGAGATTTTGTTATATATAGGGATAATCTGACTTGCTATTAAATCTTCTATATATTTAATAATGGTATCTACATGTTTAGGGACTACATCTGCCAGATAGGTAGCACCAGAAACTATCTCCGCTATTAATAGCGTTAGTACCCCTGCAAAAACAGATAGAATGAGGAAAATACTTAGAATAACGGCTAAAGATCTTGGCATTTTGCATTTGAATTGAAAGAAATTTACTAGTGGATTCATAAGAAATGCAATAAGAAAACCAATTATAAATGGATAAGTAATTTTGGATAAATAAATCATGCCTGTAAATAATAGAAAGGTACTGACTATTACTACAAGAAACCGGATGCTTCGGTAAATATAAGTTGAATTCAATGCAAATCCTCCAATATTTGAATATAATAGAACAATGAAAACCCATTGCAAATGAAGAAAAAAAAGTGATTCTTTACTTTTATACTTATGCATGGGTTAGGTAAATTCCTTCTTTTTTACAGAGATAAGGAGAAACAAAATAGATAAAGGGGGGATTATTTTATATATGTTTAGTCAACCTGCTTTATTTTTATACTTATTGCTAGGCATTGCTCTAATTGCAAAAAACAATTCTTTATTAATAGCGGTTTTATTTTTAATTGTTATGAAAGTAATAGGCTTAGATATGAAGGTTTTTTCTTATATTCAATCTAAGGGAATCAATTGGGGCGTAACTATTATTACCATTGCAGTACTGATTCCGATTGCAACTGGTGATATAGGATTTAAAGACTTATCGGCCTCCTTTAAATCGCCGTTTGCATGGATAGCCTTAATATCAGGGATTGCAGTTGCTTTACTAGCTAAGGGAGGAGTTACCTTATTAGCGGATGACCCCCAAATCACCACAGCCCTTGTATTAGGTACGATTCTTTCTGTTTCGATATTTAATGGGGTTGCAGTAGGACCGTTAATTGGAGCAGGCATAGCATATGTTGCAATAAAAATTGTCGGATGGTTTACATAAAAAGGGATAGCTAGCGAAAAAGAATTATCTTTTTTTGCTAGCTATCTCTTAATTCCCTCCTACTCGGAATAAAGGAAAATAAGTTGAATATATTGAAAAGAGAGCACGGAAAAAATTTTTTTACTATATCTATAGTTTTTAAGTATAAAATATGAGACATTTTTACTTTTTTTGTATATAATAAGTATGTAGTTACAATCTTCTCAATAGTTTAAGTAAGTCATCTTATTTTTTTAATTAGAAATGTAAGCATTTTCAAATCTATTAATACGTCTAATCTTTTTTATTTTTTACGCTCCCTCCTTAAAATTGACAAATCCAGATTACTTTTTTAATTGATTTTTAGGTACATATTCATGTAATCTAACAAAATAGTGAACTTTTTAAGTACTCCAAATTATCAGTCTAAATAGAATCTGTAATATTGGTAACTACAAAGTAATCATAGGGGAGTTTCGTTATGCTTTATTTGTAACTAAAAAGAAAAAGGTGTAAAGGAGAGATAGTATGGCTGTAACGAAAGGTCTTGAAGGAATCATTGCTACAACATCATCCATTAGTTCTATCATAGACGATTCACTTGCTTATGTAGGATATGATATAGATGTTTTAGCAGAAAATTCAAGTTTCGAAGAAGTTGTTTATTTACTATGGCATCAAAAACTACCGACAGACATAGAATTACAGGAATTCAAGCAATTAATAGCAGAAAATGCTGAACTTCCACCTTCCTTAATTGAACAAATTAAATTAATGCCATTAAATGACGTGCATCCTATGGCGGTGCTTCGTTCTGCAGTTTCATTGTTAGGCACTTATGATGAAAATGCTGATTCGATGGATCATGATGCGAATTATTTAAAAGCTGTGAAACTTCAAGCGAAAATCCCGACAATCGTAACTACATTTTCCAGATTAAGAAAAGGACTAGATCCGATTGCTCCTAGAACTGATTTGGGACTTGCAGAAAATTTTCTCTACATGCTATCTGGTAAAGAGCCAGAAGCTATTGCTGTCGAAGCTTTTAATAAGGCACTAGTTTTACATGCTGATCATGAGCTTAATGCATCGACTTTTACAGCTAGAGTTTGTGTTGCCACATTATCTGATGTATATTCAGGTATTACTTCTGCAATTGGGGCTTTAAAGGGTCCATTGCATGGTGGAGCAAATGAGGCAGTTATGAAAATGCTCACAGAAATTAAAGATGTAGATAATGTAGAGTCTTATATTAGAGGGAAAATTGCCAATAAAGAAAAAATTATGGGCTTTGGTCATAGGGTTTACCGAAAAGGGGATCCACGTGCTAAGCATTTAAAAGAAATGTCAAAAAAATTAACCACCTTAACGGAGCAACCATATCTATATGAAATGAGTTTAAGAATAGAGAACTTGTTAAAAGAAGAAAAGAACTTAGTACCAAATGTGGATTTCTATTCTGCGTCCGTTTACCATAGTCTTGGAATTGACCATGATTTATTCACACCAATCTTTGCTGTAAGCAGGGTTTCTGGGTGGCTAGCTCATATATTAGAACAGTATAGTAACAACCGTCTAATTAGACCAAGAGCAGATTACATAGGACCAGAGAGACTTAACTATATTCCGATACATCAACGTTAATAATGTTTAGTCTTTCCTAATCATTTGTTTTTGATATATACTATGGTTAATGATTTGTCGAAATATTATGTATAAATATATAATTAGCTTACAAGCTTGTTATAAATATGTTTAGTTCTTCTCTCTAACTGCTATCTTTGTTAGGGAGAGGAAATTATATTACGGAGGGATATGCATGCAAGGAGAAAAAATTACAGTAGTAGATGGAGTATTGAATGTACCAGCAAATCCAATTGTTCCTTATATTGAAGGCGATGGAATAGGTCCAGATATTTGGGCAGCTTCAGAGCGAGTGCTTAATGCAGCTGTTGAGAAAGCTTATAATGGTGAAAAGAAAATCGTCTGGAAAGAAGTATATGCTGGTGAAAAGGCATTTAACAAAACAGGAGAATGGTTACCTGCTGAAACTTTAGATGTTATTAAAGAATACTTAATCGCTATTAAAGGACCACTAACTACTCCAGTAGGTGGGGGAATTCGTTCTTTAAATGTAGCACTACGTCAAGAATTAGATCTTTTTGTTTGTTTACGCCCAGTGAGATGGTTTGAAGGTGTACCATCACCTGTTAAGCGACCTCAAGATACAGATATGGTTATTTTCCGTGAAAATACAGAAGATATTTATGCGGGAATTGAATATGAAAAAGGTTCAGAAGCAGTTGGTAAATTAATTCAATTTCTTCAAGATGAATTAGGTGTAAATAAAATCAGATTCCCTGAAACATCCGGTTTAGGAATCAAACCTATTTCAGAAGAAGGTACTAGCCGTTTAGTACGTGCAGCTATTAACTATGCTATTAAAGAAGGCCGTAAATCTGTTACTTTAGTACATAAAGGAAATATTATGAAATATACAGAAGGTGCTTTCAAAAATTGGGGTTATGAATTAGCTGAGAAGGAATTCGGAGATAAGGTATTTACATGGGCTCAATATGACCGTATTAAAGAAGAACAAGGAGCAGATGCTGCGAATAAAGCTCAAGCAGATGCAGAAGCCCAAGGGAAAATTATCGTTAAGGATTCTATTGCAGATATTTTCTTACAACAAATTCTTACACGCCCAAAAGAGTTTGATGTTGTAGCTACTATGAATCTTAATGGAGACTATATTTCAGATGCCCTAGCAGCACAAGTTGGTGGAATTGGTATTGCTCCAGGAGCAAATATTAACTATGAAACTGGACATGCAATTTTTGAAGCAACTCATGGAACTGCTCCTAAATATGCTGGACTTGATAAAGTGAATCCATCTTCTGTTATTCTATCTGGAGTACTATTGCTTGAACACTTAGGATGGAATGAAGCAGCACAATTAGTAGTTAAATCCGTAGAAAAAACAATAGCTTCAAAAGTAGTAACTTATGATTTTGCTAGATTAATGGATGGAGCTACAGAAGTGAAATGCTCTGAATTTGGAGATGAGCTAATTAAAAACATGGATTAATACTATGTTTATTGGGTAGAAGGTGGAATGTCTCAACCTTCTACCTTTTTTCTAATGGGAGAAAATAAAGAATGATTCTATGAATCTCTTTTATAAAGAATGGTTGCTTTGCGAGGGGGATATAAGATGATTAAACGCAAGAAAATTTCAATAATTGGCGGAGGATTTACTGGTTCTACTACCGCGTTTTTACTCGCACAGAAAGAACTTGGGGATATCGTATTATTGGATATACCAGAAAATCAAAATTCAATTAAAGGGAAAGCATTAGATATGTTTGAAGCAAGTCCTGTCCAAGGATTTGATTCCAATATTATAGGAACAACTAATTATGAGGATACGAAGGAATCGGACATTGTCATAATTACAGCAGGTATAGCGAGAAAACCTGGGATGAGCAGGGATGACTTATTACAGACAAATCAATCTATTATGAAGGCAGTTACAAAAGAAGTGGTAAAGTATTCCCCTGATTGTATGATTATTGTGCTCTCTAATCCAGTCGATGCAATGACTTATACTGTATATAAAGAATCCGGTTTTCCAAAATCTAGAGTGATAGGTCAATCAGGAGTATTAGATACAGCTCGTTTTCGTAGCTTTATAGCGATGGAATTAAATTTATCTGTAAAGGATATTACTGGATTTGTATTAGGTGGCCATGGGGATGATATGATTCCATTGATACGTTATTCGTATGCGGGAGGAATACCATTAAGTGCACTTATTTCACAAGATCGTTTAGAAGAAATAATTGAAAGAACGAGAAATGGTGGAGCAGAAATTGTTAATTTACTCGGTAATGGAAGCGCTTATTATGCGCCTGCTGCTTCCCTCGTAGATATGTGTGAAGCTATCATTAAAAATCAAAGAAGAATTTTACCATCAGTTGCTTATCTTGAAGGAGAATACGGGTATACAGACCTCTACCTAGGAGTACCTACTATATTAGGTGGAAATGGAATGGAAAAAATTATTGAGCTAGAACTAACAGAAGAGGAAAAACAGGCATTGAATAAATCTGTTGCTTCTGTAAAACATTTATTAACTATTCTTAATTAATAAAAGACTGTGGATTTTCTAATGGAACGGAACTCACGAGTAGTATCTAGAAAAAGTAGTTGCTTATACTAATTAACTACTTTTTCTAGGAAACGCTTCTGAGTTATTCTCTTATTTAGAAAACTCACAGTCTTTTTTTGTTATCAAACGTGTGCTACAAAAATCTTTTTTCCATTTCTATGGGACATTATATTATAATGAATATAGTTAGAGGGGACTTTTGGGGAATATATTTTTGGAGGCTTAATATGAAGAATAAAGTATTAGTAGTTGATGACGAACAATCAATTGTGACTTTACTACAGTATAATTTGCAACAGGCAGGTTTTGAAGTACTAACTGCAATGGATGGAGAAGAAGGGTTAAATCTAGCTGTCTCTACTAATCCAGACATTATATTGTTAGATTTAATGTTGCCGAAAAAAGATGGTATGGATGTATGTAAAGAACTTCGTCAACAGAAAGTATTAACTCCAATATTAATGTTAACTGCAAAAGATGATGAATTTGATAAAGTACTCGGATTGGAGCTTGGAGCAGACGATTATATGACAAAGCCTTTTAGCCCAAGAGAAGTGATTGCTAGGATAAAAGCAGTCTTAAGGCGGACACAAATGCAATCTCCTCCAGTAGTTGATGACAAAGTAGAAGAAAAGGAAGGCATTATAATAGGAGAGTTAAGAGTACTTCCAAACTTTTATGAAGCATACTTTAAGGATGAATTGTTAGAATTAACACCAAAGGAATTTGAGTTATTATTATATCTTGTAAAAAATAGAGGTAGGGTATTAACTAGAGACCAATTATTAAGCGCTGTATGGAACTATGATTTTGTAGGGGATACAAGAATTGTAGATGTACATATTAGTCATTTACGTGAGAAAATTGAAGAAAATACAAAAAAACCAGTATATATAAAAACAATTCGTGGACTAGGATATAAACTTGAGGAACCAAAATAAATGAAAAGTTTTACATCTAAGTTATTGGGCAGCATTATCCTTACGATATTATTAGTATTTTTAATAGTTGGTGTTTTTGTAAATGGGTATATTAAGAAAACTTTAATTGAATCCTTTGATAATAGAATCATGAGAGAAAGTCAACTACTTGTTCATGAAATAGAAATTCAAGGCGGAATAACATCTATAAAGCCTACTTTAATAAAAGAGTACAGTGAAAAGATGGGTGTTCAAATTACCCTTGTAGATGATTCAGGGAAAATTTTATTTAATGAGGGAGCTTTGGATAAGAAATTTTCCAACTATATGAATCAAGTAGAGACTTTCTTAACAGACTCTAAACAGAAAACTAACAAGAATGTGGTCGAAGTAGCAAAAAAGCCTCATTTTCATTTATATAAACAAGTGATAACAGATCAAGGAGTTTTAATTATTGGTTCAAAGTTAACCGAGATAGAGGGCAGTTATAAACATCTTAGCTGGACTATATTTCTGTCTTTATTTGGGGCATTATTCATTATATATATTATTAGTTATAAAATGATTTATCGGTTTGCAAGACCTATTGAATCGGCTACAAAGGTGGCTAGTGATTTAGCAAATGGGAATTATCATGCGAGAACGTATGAAGATCGAGTAGATGAAACAGGAGTATTAAGTACGTCTATAAACAAGATAGCAAAAAATATGCAAGAAATTGTGAAAGCACAAGAAGTTCAAGAAGACCGTTTAGGAACCTTAATAGAAAGCATTAGTAGTGGATTGCTCTTAATTGATAGTAGGGGATACATTAACTTAATTAATAAGTCATATAAAGACCTTTTCTTTGTCAAATCCGATGAGTATTTATATAAACAATATTTTAAAGTAATTCCTTATCGAGAAGTTATTGATTTGGCTGAAGAAATTTTTATGACAGAACATAAAATTATTCGTGAAATGAAATTAGACATACATAATGAACCACGAAACTTCCAAGTTTATGGTGTGCCTATTATAGGAGCGAATGATAAATGGATGGGTATATTAATTGTATTCAATGATATTACCGAATTGAAAAAACTAGAGCAGATACGAAAAGATTTTGTCGCTAATGTCTCGCATGAACTAAAGACGCCTATTACTTCTATTAAAGGTTTCTCAGAGACCCTTCTAGATGGTGCGATGGAGAACAAAGATACGCTAGAAGAATTTTTGCGAATAATTTTGAAAGAAAGCGATCGTTTGCAAACATTAGTAAAAGATTTACTGGATCTTTCCAAACTAGAACAACATCATTTTTCGCTCAATAAAGAACAATTTAATATTGTTGAAATAGTAAATAAAGCGATAAAAATGCTTAAAGGGAAAGCAGAAAGTAAAAACATTGAACTTGTATTTAATCAAGAAGAAAATAATTTTCAAATAGAGGGAGATAGAAGTAGATTAACACAAGTTTTTTTAAATTTAGTGGCAAATGCAGTTTCTTATACTCCTAATAATGGAAAAGTAACGATTAGTATAGTGGAGCAGAAAAAGAAAATCGAGGTTGTTATTTCAGATACGGGGATTGGTATTGAACAAGCAGAAATACCAAGAATTTTTGAACGGTTCTACCGAGTGGACAAAGCAAGAAGTAGAAATTCAGGTGGTACCGGTTTAGGACTTGCAATTGTAAAACATTTAGTGGAGCTACATAAAGGGAATATAAAGGTGGATAGTAAAGTAGGAGAGGGGACTAGTTTTACTATTACCCTTAACAAGGAGTTTCCTTTTTAATGTACATTAGGTAATTGACTTGTTTATGAAATCAGTGCTTCTATAATATTCATAAACTTAACATAATGTTTACAAAAAATTCATATGAACATTACATTTCGCTTATATACTAATGTTAAGTCCCCCTTATCCATTAGGGTAAGGTCTGAAGCTTAAAAGCCCACCCCGCTTTTAGCTTCCCTTTTTTCTTTGACTAGCTAATGTTTATGCAGGTTCAAGATTTATGTTGTAAGTAGTACTAGTAATGAGTTAAATGAAAGTATACATGATAGTAGGATCGTGATGTGAGTGAACCTTATTTAAAGGTAAAAAGTCTTTTAATGGGCTGTTATCTATATGAATAATAGTTTATTATGCAGAGGGCATGTGGCTCTCTGCATTTTTTACATTTTATTATGGGTCATGTAAAATAGATAATAATATATAAATAAATGCATGAAGCTGCATACAAATTGGATGGAGGCTGATTTCTTGAAAAAGAAACTGATATTAATAGACGGCAACAGTATTGCCTATCGTGCATTTTTTGCATTACCTTTATTAAATAATGATAAAGGGGTACATACAAATGCAGTTTACGGTTTTACCATGATGTTAATGAAAATACTAGAAGATGAGAAACCTACACATGTGTTAGTTGCATTTGATGCTGGAAAAACAACATTTCGTCATAAGACTTTTAGTGAATATAAAGGTGGGCGTCAAAAGACTCCTCCAGAACTATCAGAGCAATTTCCGTATATTCGAGAATTATTAAACTCTTATGGGATTTTTCATTATGAACTAGAAAATTATGAAGCAGATGACATTATTGGTACGCTTTCTCTTCAAGGAGAAAAAGAGGATTTTGAAGTAATTGTTATCTCAGGGGATAAGGATTTAACGCAGCTAAGTTCTGATCATACTACTGTTTATATAACGAGAAAAGGGATAACAGATATAGAATCCTATACTCCAGAACATATAAAAGAAAAGTATGGATTAACTCCCGATAGAATTATTGATATGAAAGGGTTAATGGGAGACAGTTCAGATAATATACCAGGAGTACCAGGGGTAGGAGAAAAAACAGCCATCAAATTATTGAAAGAATTTGATTCCTTGGAGAATCTACTAACTTCTATTGATCAAGTAAGTGGAAAAAAATTAAAAGAAAAGCTGGAAGAATATAAAGATCAGGCAATCATGAGTAAAGAGTTAGCTACGATTACAAGAGAAGCTCCGCTAACAATCACATTAGAAAATGCTAAGTTCCCTGGAATGCAAACAGAAAAGTTAAAAGAAATTTTTAAAGAATTAGGATTCCATTCTCTCTTAGACAAAATGGGAGTTTCTCCTGAAGAAGAAAATATAGAATTAGAAGAAATTAAATATACTTCTGTAGAAGAAGTTACTCCAGAAATCTTTGCAAATTATAATACATTGTATGTGGAAGTATTAGAAGATAATTATCATTATGCACCAATTTTGGGGCTTTCCCTTTTAAATGAGAATGGTGCCTTTTATCTTCCGATTGACATCGTATTAGACTCGCCTGTCTTCAAAGAATGGGCAGAGGATGAATCAAAGGAAAAGGTAGTCTATGATGCTAAAAGATCAGAAGTTGCCTTAAGACATAAAGGTATTCATCTTAAGGGTATAACTTTTGATGGATTAATTGCAGCTTATATAGCAAATCCTTCTGCAACCATTGAAGATGTAGCATCTGTAGCAAAATCATATGGCTATACTAGTATACAGTCAGATGAAGCCTTTTATGGTAAAGGAGCTAAAAGAAAAATACCAGAAGAAGCTATTTTAGCAGATCATATTGTTCGAAAGGCTTATGCTTTAGAAGCAATTAAAGAAAAAATGGATGAAGAGTTGAAAAATAATAATCAAGAATCTTTATTTTATGACTTAGAAATGCCATTAAGTTTAGTTTTAGCAGATATGGAATCAACAGGTGTTAAAGTAGATGTAGATCGATTAAAGGCTATGGGTATAGAATTATCAGAGCGTTTAGAGCAAATAGAGAATCGTATATATGAATTAGCAGGAGAGACTTTTAATATTAATTCTCCTAAACAATTGGGAGTTATTTTATTTGAGAAATTAGGCTTACCAGTTGTAAAGAAAACAAAGACTGGCTATTCTACTTCTGCCGATGTGTTAGAGCAATTGGCTGATTCTCATGAAGTAATACGAGATATTTTAGAATATCGACAATTAGGGAAATTAAAGTCTACGTATATTGAAGGTCTACAAAAGGTTGTTCATAATGGTAGAATTCATACAATGTATAACCAAGTTTTAACACAAACTGGTAGACTTAGTTCGATTGATCCAAATCTACAAAATATACCTATCCGTCTGGAAGAAGGAAAGAAAATTAGAGAAGCATTTGTTCCTTCGCAAAAGGATTGGGTAATTTTTGCTGCTGATTATAGCCAAATTGAGCTTCGTGTTTTAGCTCATATTGCTAATGATGAAAAATTAATAGAGGCATTTAGAGAAGATCATGATATTCATACAGAAACAGCAATGTCTGTTTTTCATGTAAATGCAGATGAAGTAACCTCTAATATGCGTAGACATGCAAAGGCTGTTAATTTTGGAATTGTTTATGGTATCAGTGATTATGGTTTATCACAAAGTCTTCATATTACGAGAAAAGAAGCGGCTCAATTTATTGAACGTTATTTAGAGAGTTATCCTGGTGTTAAGAATTATATGGAAGAAGTAGTAGCAGAAGCAAAGCAAAAAGGGTATGTATCTACACTACTTCATAGAAGACGTTATTTACCGGATATAACGAGCAGAAACTTTAATTTGCGTAGTTTTGCAGAAAGAACAGCTATGAATACTCCTATTCAAGGGAGTGCTGCTGACATTATTAAGAAAGCTATGATTGAAATGGCTAAAAGGCTAGAAAGTGAAGGCCTTCAAGCAAAATTATTGCTCCAAGTACATGATGAACTTATATTTGAAGCACCTGAAAGTGAAATTGAAAAGTTAAAAGAAATTGTGCCAGACGTAATGGAGAATGCAGTAGAACTAAATGTTCCGCTAAAAGTAGATTACGCTTATGGAAAGACTTGGTATGATGCTAAATAAGGGAAAATCATTTAATAAGAAAGTGGAGTAATCATTTTCTTAAAGAAATTAGTCACTTTATGCAGTTATTAGGTTAGATAAAATTTCGGGAACAATCTGGCTATGTAGAAATAACGGTGCTAGGTACCCGATTTTTTATGTGGAATTATTAAGGTGGTGGTTATATGCCAGAATTACCAGAAGTAGAAACAGTAAGGAAAACGTTAAAGCAGCTGATTCAAGGTAAGACCATAAAAGAAGTAGTGGTATCTTGGGCGAAAATGATAAAAAAACCTATTAATGTGGAAGAGTTTTCAGACGCATTAATTGGACAAAGAATAGAGGATGTTAATAGACGAGGAAAATTTATCCTTATTGAAACAACTGATTTCACTCTAGTTTCACATCTTAGGATGGAAGGTAGATATGGATTGTTTCAGCCTACAGATCCTGTAGATAAGCATACTCACGTGATTTTTTATTTTGAAGATGGTACAGAACTAAGATATAAAGATGTTCGTAAGTTTGGGACAATGCACTTATTTAAAAAGGGTGAAGAATTTGGTTCTTTACCGTTATCACAATTAGGACCAGAACCATTTGGAGAAGACTTTACGATAGCTAATTTTACCAAAGGTTTATCTCGGACAACAAGAAGTATCAAAACAGCTCTATTGGATCAGAAAATTGTGGTTGGTTTAGGAAATATTTATGTAGATGAAGCGCTGTTTCGAAGCAAAATACATCCAGAAAGAATAGCTAATACATTATCTTCAGATGAAATAGAGAGATTATATAAAGAAATTATTTCTACCTTATCAGAAGCAGTTGAGAAGGGTGGAAGTACCATTAGATCATATGTTAATTCTCAAGGACAAATTGGAATGTTCCAATTAGAACTGTATGTCTATGGTAGAAAAGGGCAAGAATGCAAAGTTTGTGGTCATACACTTGAACGAATTATTGTTGGGGGTAGAGGAACAGTATTCTGTCCTCATTGTCAGAAGTAATTATAAGAAAAGTGATGAATTATATTTATAAATCTTAACAGAATAACATTGGATGGGCTCTTTCCATATAGTATATTACTATTTGTTTGGAAGGAGCTTATTTGTATGGCCCAGGTTATATCCCTTTTATTATTAGCGATTGCTGTCAGTATTGATAGCTTTAGTGTTGGTCTTACTTATGGATTACGGAAAATGAAATTACCATTAAAGTCTATCCTTATCATTGCAAGTTGTTCAGGTTTAACGTTACTAATGGCCATGTTACTAGGCCATCTTATTACAAAGATATTTTCTCCTTCATTAGCAGAAAGTATAGGAGGTATTATTTTAATTCTATTAGGAGCTTGGATTATCTATCAGTTTTTTAACCCTGTAAGGGAGAAGGAAACGGTTAAAGAAGAGAAAAATATAATCAATTTAGAAATAAAATCTCTAGGAATAGTCATTAATATACTAAAGAAGCCATTGACAGCTGATTTTGATAAATCAGGTACTATAACAGGGTTAGAAGCAGTCATGTTAGGATTTGCTTTATCTCTTGATGCTTTTGGAGCAGGTATTGGTGCTTCTATGCTTGGGTATTCCCCCCTTTATTTAACACTTGCCGTTATCTTCATGAGCACAACTTTTGTTTCTTTAGGAATATTGTCAGGGAATTTTTTGTCAGAAAAGAGTAGGATGGATAAATTTTCTTTTATTCCAGGCTTAATTTTAATCGTAATAGGTATTATTAAACTATAGTTTTCTTTTTTGGCATGCAATTATGAGATAGGAGTAAGAAGGCGGTAAGGGTAATGTCTTCTTACGATACATAAGTATATATGAATATATGGTAAAATAGAGGTAGCATACAATTTAAAAAAGGCGGAATATACATGACATTAGTAATCGGTATTACAGGTGGAATCGCAAGTGGTAAGAGCACCATCTCTTCTTATTATCGATCTTTAGGTATACCTATTATTGACGCTGATGTGGAGGCAAGGCTAGCAGTAGAAAACGGAGAGCCTGCATACAATGAGATTGTCCATTATTTTGGAGAAACAATCCTTCATAAGGATGGAACAATAAATCGTGCATTATTAGGAGAGATTGTTTTTAATAACGAAGGAAAATTGCAAGTTCTTAATTCTATTGTTCATCCAGATGTTAGAAGAAGAATGGAAAAAAAGAAAAAGGAAGCTATTCAAGCTCATGAGTCAGCTGTCATTTTAGATATTCCTTTATTATTTGAGAATAAATTAAATGAAATGGTTGATCGAACTATTTTAGTTTATGTGGATGAACGTATACAAATGGAGCGATTAATGAAGAGAAATAACTTGAATGTTGATCAAGCAAAAAGTAGAATAAATGCTCAAATGCCCTTATCTTCAAAAGTTTCTCTGGCAGATGAAATCATAAATAATAATGGAACAAAAGAGAATGCTATAGAGCAAGCACAGCTCATTTTAAGGAAATGGAAGGTACGAACTGTCGAGAACTAGAACTTTCTCTTTAAGACTTGTATATGCAGTTATTTTTCTATAATATGAGAATTAAGAATACAAGGAAACAATGAATTCGGAGCTGATATAAAATGAGATGTCCAGCATGTGAACATAATAGCACCCGTGTTCTTGATTCACGACCAGTTGATGAATATAAATCTATTCGCAGAAGAAGAGAATGTGAAGTTTGTGGAAACCGTTTTACTACTTTTGAGAAAGTAGAGGAAATTCCTTTAATTGTTGTGAAAAAAGAAGGTACACGGGAAGAACTTAGTAGAGATAAGATATTACGTGGCTTAATTAAAGCGTGTGAAAAAAGACCGGTTGCTTTAAAACAGTTAGAGGAAATGACAGGAGAAATTGAAAAAGAGTTACGTAGTAATGCTACCTCTGAAATAAAAAGTGAAGATATCGGAGAAATGGTAATGGATCGATTAGCGAAAATAGATGAAGTAGCGTATGTAAGATTTGCATCGGTTTATCGTCAATTTAAAGATATTAATGTATTTATTGAAGAATTGAAAGAATTAATAAATAAAGATTGATTTAAATAAATAAGAGGAAGCTAAATGGTCATGTCTTGTAGGTAGATAAACTCTACATATATCCATTAAGGGGTCTGAACCTATAATTAGGACAGTCCCTTTTTTCCTTTTATTTTTATTAATCGAACTCTTTTTCAGCTAGTAACTAATCGAATATAGAAAGGATGATCATTATGTCTCAGCATTGGCAAGATTTGTTGCCAGTAGACAGATATCAAGTAGCTGTCAACGGACTGATAAATGATTATGACCGTAAGATAATCACCTTTCTTTATCAACCTTTAATAGGTACTAAATGTTTAGGTTTATATATGACTTTATGGGCAGAAGTAGAGGAAAATCGTTTATGGTCTACAATTAATACCCATCATAGTTTAATGAATTTTATGAATTGTGGTTTGAAAGAAATATACGAAGCTAGAATGAAGTTGGAAGGTATCGGTCTATTAAAAACATACTTAAAAAAGGAAGATGGAAATCGGTCTTTTATATATGAATTACAGCCCCCTCTATCACCTGAGCAATATTTCTTAGATGGGATGCTTAATGTTTACTTATATAGAAAAATAGGAAAAGCTCAATATAGTCGTTTAAAAAGATTTTTTACAGATGATAAAATACCGCAATTAGATGAATATCAACCTGTAACGAAGGAATTTCAAGATGTGTTTATGTCTGATCATACAAGTGCGATAAGAACAGGTTATGAACTAAATGAAGAAGAATCTTCTTCGGATCAAGTTTATATTGGTAGACAAGAACAAACAAGTATACAAATTAAGGATGATTCATTTGATTTTGAATTGCTTTATGCTGGAATTCATGAATCATTAGTATCGAAAAAGGCGTTTACGAAAAAGGTAAGAGAAGCAATTCAAAATTTAGCATTTATTTATGGTATTGACGCTATAAAAATGAAGAATATTGTAATCAGTGCGATTAACCAACACGATGAAATCGATATTGAAGAGCTTCGAATAGCTGCGAGAGATTGGTATCAATTTCAATATAATAATTTATTGCCGATGTTAGTGGATCGAACACAACCAAAAAAGGAATATTCATCAAAGCCTGCTCCCGATACACAAGAGGAAGAGTTAATTTACTATTTGGATCATACATCTCCTAGAGAGGTACTAAAAGATATTTCAGGAGGAGCAGAGCCTTCTAAAACAGATTTGCAAATTATTGAAGAAATAATGTTTGCACAAAAATTATTACCAGGCGTAATAAATGTACTCATTCAATATGTTATGCTGAAAACCGATATGAAACTGACAAAAGGATATATGGAAAAAATAGCTGGTCAGTGGGTAAGAAAAAATATTAAAACGGTAAGAGAAGCAATGGATTTAGCAAAAAAAGAGCATAAACAGTATATGGAATGGGCTCAAGGTAAAAAAGAAACGTCTACTTCTAAATCTAAGCGTAAAGCTGTTCGAACGGAAAAAATTCCGGCTTGGTTTGGTCAAGAAGAATCGAAAGAAGTATCAGATAGTAAGAATGATGCTTCTAGTGAAAATAGTGTTTCTAATCAAGCTCTGCAAAAGAAAAAGCAAGAGTTGGAAGAAAGAATAAAAAAATTAAGAAAATAGGTGGTGAATAGTAAATGGAAAAAATTAATGATACGCTACGTAAACTTGGTGCGAATTCTGGCTTTCAAGAAAGATATCGTGCAATGAAAGAACAGGTAATGTCTCATCCAGATGTACGTGCATTTTTAAGGGAACATGAAGATGAAATAACTTCTACAATGATAGACGTAGGGATGGCCAAGCTTTATGAATATGCTAATCAGAGTAAGGAATGCAATAAATGTCCTAGTCTCGAGGGTTGTGTAAATATGATGAAAGGTTTTCACCCGAAATTAGTCATTACTAGGGGGAATATTGATATTCAATATGATCGCTGTCCAAGCAAGGTAATGCAAGATAGCAAGCGAAAAAAAGAAAAGCTAATTCAAAGCTTATATGTACCAAGAGATATTTTAGAAGCATCTTTTTCTACTATGGACCTTGATGGAGAAAGAATGGAAGCGGTGGATGCTGCCATTCAATTTGTAGAGCAATACAAGCCAGGAGTTAGACAAAAAGGACTTTATTTATATGGGAATTTTGGTGTAGGTAAGTCTTATATATTAGGAGCTATTGCAAATGAGCTATCCCAAAAACAAATTTCTTCTATGATTGTGTATGTACCAGAGTTATTTAGAGAGATGAAGAGTTCAATTGCAGACAGCACATTAAATGAAAAAATAGAAAGTATTAAAAGAGAGCCTATACTTATGTTAGATGATATTGGTGCTGAAACGATGTCTAGCTGGATAAGGGATGAAGTACTTGGACCAATATTACAATTTAGAATGCTTGAAAATTTACCAACTTTATTCACTTCTAATTTTGATCTTGAAGGACTTGAACATCATCTTACCTACACTCAAAGGGGCGAAGAGGAAAAGATGAAAGCAATGAGAGTCATGGAAAGAATCAGATACTTAACTACACCAGTTCGAGTTAAAGGGCAAAATAAACGAATATAGTATAGTTAATCAAAAAATAGTGAGTTCTCCCTTTTATTTGAAGGAGAAAGTTAAGTTGGCTAGTAAGGAGTAGTTGTGTTGAACGAAATATCAAATGCAGAAAAGTTATTAATAAAACGATATGAGCGCTTTTTATGGATTGTATCAGTAACGATTATCGTATTGTTAATTCCTTTGTTCCAACAATTTTATAGTCCAGGTTTCTATAAAATAATACTTGCACTTTTATTTATCGGATTAGTAATCACTTATATAGCTAAAAATAAACGATTACTTTCCTATGTAAGAAGCAAAAGTGAAAAATACAAATTAACTTTTCAAAAACTTTATATGGGCTATCTAATAATCTATTTAGTTATATGGATTATATTGATCAGTATTTTGTGAGTGGGTGGAAATTTCACCCACTTTTCTTTATGTGATTTATTATTTGACTTCTATTTTCTCCTTTCCCTCCATATACATTTAAGCAAGGACTTCTTTAGTTAAGGGGGGATTTAGTTGCTTGAAATTCAATTTCAAAGTGAAAAAGAAGCGCAAAAATTATGGGAAATAATAAATAAGACATTAAAATATACAGGTACGATAAAGTTAGAGCGAAGAGGAGAAAATGAATTTTATCTTATGACAGAGTTAACTTTCAATAGCCCTATTGTTAAAAAAAGTTTGGCGGATTTTATTTTACAGATAAAAACGGATGAATGGGCTACGGAAATTTTAATAAATCAATATTATTTTAGAGATGAATTAGAATTGCGCAGTATTTTGGAAATTCTTCATAGTATTATTGAGGAGGAAAGGGAAGGTTTTACTTCCATAACAAAGGATATTAATTTGAAAGACTGTTTAAGAGATACGATGCATGATTTTATAGAGGAAGAGTTAAGTAGATTTTCTTTTGATTCCTATGTTACTTTTCGATTAAAGCCGTTTTTTAATAAACTTACAAAGTACATAGAACTAGCTATAGATGAATATAAAATGGAGCAAGATTATCAAGTTTTTATTGATACGCTACGAAATTCCGTATTAGAAAAAAAACCGAAAATTCAACATATCCATGTGCTCATTGATTTAGAAATACAGTTTTTTGATGCAGATTATCGGGAGATTACTCAACAAGAATTAATGATGCTTCATGAGCAAAGACGTTATGCTGATAACCCTTTTTATATAGATCCATATACTCTTGGGCCGTTGCTAGCACTCGCTCCAAAAAATATTTATTTGTACACAGGAGATCGAGAGCAAGCGATTGTTCGAACAATTTGCAATATATTTGAAGAGCGAGTGACATTAATGGAGAAAGAAGACTTTTTTCTAAGGGTAACGCAAAAACAACCTTGAATTAACATAAAAAGCTTTTAGAGGTGCTTGATTTTATGGAAAGAAAAGAATATAATTACG
>DATMFU010000435.1:0-3392 GCA_035556015.1 Niallia sp.
CATTAGTGTTGAATTAGATAATGCCGAATGGCAAGTGTACTTAGAAAAACTTGGTTCTTTAGACTATCAGATTGGGCGTAATTCTTGGGCAGGAGATTATAATGATGCCTATAACTTTTTAGCTTTATATCGTGATGCTGACTCTAGTACTAACGAAACAGGTTGGGAAAATGCTGAATACGTGAAACTTCTAGATTCCTCTCAAACAGAAACAAATGCGGAAAAACGCAAGGAAATATTAAAAAGTGCGGAAACTATTTTAATGGACGAGCTTCCAATTGCACCTGTTTATTTCTATACGAATACTTGGGTGCAAAAAGATAATTTAAAAGATGTAGTTATCTCAGGTTTAGGAGAAGCACAATTAAAATGGGCATATTTTGAATAAGAAAAAATAATCAAAGATAATAAAGAGGCTGTCTGATAAAACGAGATTAATACTTCTTAGTTAGAGGAGTGTTGTTTTATTAAGACAACCTCTTCCGCTTTTATAGTGACTGAATTTATAAAAACGGAGGTGGAACTTATGATTAAATATTTGATAAGAAGATTGGTATTTATGGTTCTGTCTTTATGGCTCATTATTACAATTACTTTTTTCTTAATGCGCATAGCACCAGGTAATCCTTTTACATCAGATAAGAAAATACCACCTGTAATTGAAGCAAATTTACATGCACATTATGGATTAGATCAGCCATGGTATGTCCAATATGGGGAGTATTTACTAAAAGTTGTTCAATGGGATTTTGGGCCATCCTTTAAATATAAAAGTCAAACCGTTAATGAATTAATAAATGATGGGTTCCCAGTTTCATTCGTGTTAGGAGTAGAGGCAATACTTATTTCGCTAGCTATAGGAGTAATTTTAGGAGTTATAGCAGCATTAAGACATAATAAATGGCAAGACTATTTCGCCATGATTGTTGCGGTTTTAGGAATTTCTGTACCTTCTTTTATTATGGCAGCATTTTTGCAATATATTTTTGCTGTTAAATTAGGCATTTTTCCAGTTGCTAGATGGGGGACATTCATGCATATTGTTCTGCCTGCATTAGCTTTGGCAGCAAGTCCTACAGCATTTATTGCTCGTTTAACAAGATCCTCCATGTTAGAAGTATTAAGTAATGATTACATTAAAGCAGCAAGAGCAAAAGGAATAAGTGGCTTTAAAATTACGGTAAAACACACCATTCGTAATGCTATTCTTCCAGTCGTTTCTTATATGGGACCACTTTCTGCAGGGATTGTAACAGGTAGTTTTGTTATTGAAAAACTATTTGGAATACCAGGACTTGGTTCACAATTTATTAAAAGTATAAATAACCGAGATTATACAGTGATTATGGGAGTGACTGTATTTTATAGTGTTATCTTAATAGTCTCTGTCCTTCTTGTTGACATTTTGTATGGATTAATAGATCCTCGAATGAAATTATCGAGGGAGAGGGAAGGAGAGTAGAGATGCAGAAAATTTCAAAAGAACTGTTCCAGCTTGTTGGTAAAAATAATATAGAAGCTTCCGTACAGAACACAAAAGTAACAATGTCTTATTGGAAAGAGATATTCTTTCGTTTTAGGCAAAATAAATTAGCCTTTTTTGGATTAATTGTACTAATACTACTTATTGTAATGGCTTTAATCGGTCCTTTATTAACAAAATATGATTATCGTACGAATGATTTAGTCCATGTAAATGAAGAACCTAGTTTGGAACATTATTTTGGAACAGATGACCTAGGTCGTGATATGTTTGCTCGTATTTGGTATGGTGCCAAAATTTCTCTTTTTATTGGTCTTGCTGCCGCTATTATTGATTTAGTTATTGGTGTCATTTGGGGTGGAATCTCCGGCTACAAAGGTGGAAAAGTAGATGAAGTAATGATGCGCATTGCTGACGTATTGTATGGTATTCCTTATCTATTATTAGTTATTCTGTTAATGGTTGTCCTTGGCCAAGGAATTTGGACAATGATACTTGCTATGAGTATTACAGGATGGATTAATATGGCCCGTATGGTTCGTGGACAAGTATTATCTTTAAAGAATCAGGAGTATATTTTAGCAGCTAAAACATTAGGTGGCAGTGTAATAAAGATCATAGGAAAGCATGTAATTCCAAATGCTATGGGACCAATTTTAGTAACTTTAACCTTTACTATTCCTAATGCAATATTTACAGAAGCATTTTTAAGTTATTTAGGTTTAGGACTAAGACCTCCTCTTGCAAGCTGGGGAACAATGGCTAATGATGGGATTGCTGCCATGCAATATTATCCATGGCGTTTATTTTTCCCTGCATTATTTATTTGCTTAACCATATTTGCGTTTAATGTAATCGGTGATGGTATTCGTGATGCTTTAGATCCAAAATTACGTAAGTAAGTAGTATGGTCAAGATATAGAGAAGCACCATTTCATGAGTGATATAAATTTCTAGATTTTGTTTATTGGTATAAAAATGAAGTGTTAGGTGAAAAAGATCTTACTGTAAGATCTTTTTTTAGTTGTTTTACAAAAAAAATCTAGGTACATAGTAGTAAGCTTTACGATAAATGATGATAATGTTGACTAGTTCTTGAAATGATTTGTTACAATGGAAAAATAAGGTGTTTTATATGAGGTTTTATTATGCTGATGATAGATAGGAGTTTTACTACTGTGGGAACGAAAAATAAAATTATTACAATAGGATTGACTATTCTCTTAATGATACCGACTATAACATTTGCCAAAAATGATAAATATATAGAAAAGATTCCTTCAAAAAGAATAAATGTGATGGTAAAAGAAATTCCTTCTGCTTTGCAACGACAAAAAGTTAATGCTTACGAATTTACATATCCTGATGCTGTTAGAGGTATTTATGTTAATGGGCATGTCGCAGGAACAACGAAATGGAATAGTTTAATAGATCTTGTTAAGAACACAGATCTAAATGCTATGGTTATTGATTATAAAGAAGATAATGGAAATTTAACCTTTCAATCAAAAGACTCTGCCTATAGAAACATTGGGAAATCCTATATAGAGAATATGGAGAGTTTGTTAGAGCAAATGGAAAAAGAAAAAATCTATCCAATTGCTAGAATCGTAGTATTTAAAGATTCTGTTTTAGCTAAACAGAAACCTGAGTGCTCTTTTAAGGATGGAGACAAAGTATGGACGAATAATAATGGAGAAGCATTTGTAAATCCTTTTGTGAAGGAAGTATGGGATTATAATGTAAGTATAGCAATAGAGGCTGCGAAAATGGGATTTCAGGAAATACAATTCGATTATGTTCGTTTTCCAGAAGGGTTCGAAAATAAAGCTGATTATTTAAGTTATTCTAAAGGAGAATATGAAGGATTAGCAATGAATGATGGGGAAGCAAGAGTGCAAGCTGTTAC
>DATMFU010000436.1:0-6159 GCA_035556015.1 Niallia sp.
AATAATTTTTCATCGGATGTACCTTGCATGATTTCATCTAAAATAGCTGAATTCCGAAGATTGATTGCAGAGATTTTACGTAAGTTTCCTCTTCTCACTTCATCTTTTATCATTTCTTGGATAGCTCTTACAGATAATGATTTTGGTTTCTGCCTATCATAGTCATATTGAAAGGAATAGGAAATATTATTAAATGCGACAAATAATGGATGATTCGAATAGTAGTTGGGACGAAAGGCTTCTGGTATAGAAAAATAGTACTCTCGTAATTTTTTCATGATGTCTTTATTTAATTGAACAGTCACTTTGGTATTTTTTCTTGGAATAACTAGTTCTTCCTGTGCTAAGTTAATATCACTCATTTTTATATTATGTATATCTAATGGTGTCAATCCAAAGCTACGAATGAGTGTGACAATGGTCCAATTTCTTGTAAGTAAATAATTCCGCGCTGATTTTTTTGTCCATTCCAGATCTTTTGCTATGATCACCTTTGTTAACTTTTCATATTCAGTAGTGCTAATAAAATCGTTATCTGTTAATGATCTTAGTGGAGCAGCTTCTGCTAATTTATGAATTTCATGTGCAGCCACACAGTGATGATATATCATTAACCTACTTAATACAGATGCTAGTCTTCTTATTGTAGCTTGAGATAATTTCTTTTCATTTAGAAATTGAAAATATATCCTTATATCATCTTTCCTAAGTGATTTCAATGTATCTAAATGGGTGTTACCTTTATGGGCTTCTAACCACCCAATAAATTTTTTTAAGTCTGACTCATATTGCTTTAACGTTGCGCGAGATCTGCCAGATTGTATTAAGTTTTCCATAAAGTCGTACACATAGTCAGGTAATGTAATAATCATCCTATTTCACCCTTATTGTGGTATTTGTAAATCTGGTAAAAATTTATAACCTCTATTGTTATTTTATCATAAGTTAATGATAAGAGAGGCTAGGTGGTTTTAGATGATTCGAGCGAAAGTAGGGAATTCTGATTTCTTTTTCGAAAGTGAATTAGAACGATATTTTAGTAAGATAAAAAAGGATATAATTGGTGATCATCACACCTTTACAACCCAATATGGAAAGCAAAAGTTACTATATGCTGATTGGACTGCAAGTGGTCGTTTATATAATAAAATTGAACATAGGATTAGTTATAAATTAGGACCATATATAGGTAATACTCATACTGATTCAAATATAACGGGAACATATATGACAAAGGCTTATCAAGAAGCAAAGAAAATCATAAAGAAGCATGTCCATGCAAATAAGAGTGATGTAATTTTGTTTGATGGTTTCGGAATGACAGGGGTGGTAAATAAATTACAAAGGCTTATTGGACTAAAATCAACAAGCAAAGAAGTAAAAGAGAGTGCTGTTATTTTTGTTACACATATGGAGCATCATTCTAATTATTTATCATGGTTAGAAACAAATGCTGAAGTTTGTATGATAGAACCAGATGAAAATGGGGATGTTAGTAAGAATCACTTACTTGAATTACTAGAAAGATACAAACATAGAGAAATAAAAATTGGATCTTTTACAGCTTGTTCTAATGTTACAGGAAGAAAAACGAATTACCATCAATTAGCTAAGATTATGCATCAAAATGGTGGATTATGTTTTGTTGATTTTGCTGCATCTGCTCCTTATGTAACGATTAATATGCATCCAGCAGATGAAGAAGAGAGATTAGATGCTATATTCTTTTCACCCCATAAATTTTTAGGTGGTCCTGGAACTAGTGGAGTTCTTGTAATGACAAGGGAGCTCATTCAATCACCTATACCAGATGTACCTGGTGGAGGAACCGTAGATTTTACTAATCAATGGGGGGACCACCTTTATAAAAAGAATGTGGAGGATAGAGAGGATGGAGGAACACCTGGGTTTCTTCAAGCAATAAAGACAGGGTTATGTATTCAACTAAAAGAAGAAATGAGAACAGATAGAATAGAAAAAAGAGAACGAGAACTAGTATGTCTACTAATATCAGAATTAAAGAAAATGAAAGAAATTCATATTTTTGAGTCAGATAATGTAGATAGACTAGGAATTATTTCTTTTACATGTGAACATATTCATTATGATTTAATGGTACGATTACTAAATGATCGATTTGGTATCCAGGTTAGAGGGGGTTGCTCTTGTGCTGGACCATATGGGCATTATTTACTAAACATTTCGAAGGAAAAGTCCAAAAAACTAGCTGAAGAAATCAAACAAGGAAATTCTAGTCATAAACCTGGTTGGATACGTATTTCCTTACATCCTACAATGAGTAATGAAGAGGTATATTACATTATATCTGCCATAAAGAAAATTGTGCACTATCATGAAGAATGGATGAAAGACTATCGTTCTTTGGATACCTGCAGTTGTTCTTATGCGTTTTGAAACAGGAAATTCTCCAAACCTACTTTTTAGTCTTTTTGTTAAATAAAGTAGGTTTGGAATTAACTGCATCACGAGGAACTACCATAACTTTCTCATAATTTTATATATATATATAGTGATAATTATATATTATCTAATCAAAATGCTATTAATTAATTGCCATTATGGTATAATAAGGATAATTAAATATTAGGCAAACCACAAGGGGAGCGAAATGCTGAGATTGATCGAATGATCTGACCCTTTGAACCTGTTAGTTAATTCTAGCGTAGGGATGTGGAATAAGACGTATAGGCTATATCTGTACGTATTTTCGCTCGTAAGTTCTCCTTTTGGTCTGCAATTAACAAGGGGGATTTTTTTTATGAAAAAATTGAGATTAGTAGTAATGATTGAAGTAGCTATAATGGCTGCTGTCGCACTTATTCTGGACTTGTTACCTTCCATTCCTCTTTTTGGAACTTCTATTTCCATTGCAATGGTTCCTATTTTTATTGTCGCATTTCGCTGGGGATTTAAAGCCAGTGCTCTTGCTGGATTTTTATGGGGATTACTACAAATTGTAGTTGGGGACTTACAAGCTTTAACACTTTGGCAGGTATTATTAGAATATTTCTTAGCTTTTGCATGTATTGGATTCGCAGGGTTATTTAAGCCAATCATCGAGAAATCTTTAGATAAGAAAAAGACTAGTGTTTCTATTGGAATGATTATTTTGGCAACCTTTTTTGGTGGATTTACTCGCTATATTTGGCATTTCCTAGCAGGTGTAACAATTTGGTCAAGTTATGCGCCTGAAGGTATGTCACCATTCATTTATTCACTAATCGTTAATGGAGGTTCTTATCTAGGTGCAGCGATTTTATGTTCGATCGTCTTATCCATTTTAATCATTAGTGCTCCAAGGCTAATATTAGCTAGACCATCAACTAGAATATCCAATAAAAGCGTAGAGGTTAAATAAATAGTCAAGACTCTAATACGTAAACGAATAGTAATGGAGAGTAAGGATTGAATTTTTTTAATCCTTACTTTTTTTTATGGAAATTTCGATTGACTTAGTTAAATTTAAAACAAATAGTACAATAATGGTATAATTATATATTGAATATTGAGTTATCTTGTGGAGGTTATGATGAATTTTTTTAGACAAATGACGAAAAAAGAGGCAATTAATTGGAGAAAAGGAGCAATTCTTGGTTTTTATACCTATATGTTGCTTTTGTTTATAAATTTTATATGTTCTCTAACTTTGGGAAATGAGCCATTTACATCTGTTTTTATTTTTTGGATAGGATTGGTTGTAGCCTTTGGATATGAGTTTTTCCTAAACGTAAAATCTAAAAGGAAGTAATAAAGTATTAAACATTTAAACTCAATGTATTCAAAGAGGTGTACATATGAAAAGATTGATAGCGTCTATATTATCACTATTTTTATTTTCAACCCTATTTTCTTTGCTATCTTATACTCCTAGTTCTCAAAGAGAAGCTAATGTTTATTATTTTGGCTTTTTAGAAACATTTATTTTTGTCATTATTTATGCTGGACCAGTTTATTTAATTGCAGGAATACCTCTTTCTCTATTTATTGATCAGATAATAGAAAAATTTAATAGCAAATCAAAATGGAAAAAATACCTTATTGGGTTAAGTTTATATTCTTTAATTGGCATACTTGTTGGAGTTATTTTCCTTATATTATTAAGTCAGAATAGTGCTATATACTTCCAAGTCATTTTAACATATTCACTTTATGGATTTTTTGCTTCTACTATTTATTATCATTTATTAATCTTAGTTTCCTGTTTTAATAGAAAATAGTTATTTTTTAAAAAGTTAAAAATGTTATAATAACATAAAAAAATGGGAGATAGGTAATATGATAAAATATCCATTCTTAGAAAAAGGTACAACAATTGGAGTAACAGCACCATCATCTGGAGTTCCAAGTGATTTACATGGGTTGTTAAATGCTGCGTTTAAAAGAATGGAAAAGGAAGGGTATTCTATCGTCGGTGGCGATACTATTTGGACTCAAGATAAAGCTAAGTCTGCACCTGCAAAAAAACGTGCAGAAGAGTTTAATCAAATGATGCAGAACGAGAATATTCAATTTATTATTCCTCCTTGGGGCGGGGAACTATTGATTGAAATACTTGAATTTATTGATTTTGAAAATATAAAAAACAAGTGGGTATTAGGGTATTCTGATGTTAGTTTGCTATTGTTAGCTATCACTTTGAAAACTGGAATTGCCACTGCACATGGTACTAATTTAGTGGATCTAAGAGGAGAGTACTCTGATAATACAACAAGAATGTGGCAAAATGTTTTATCTACTAAAATCGATGAATCCATTTTTCAACATTCATCCGAAAAATACCAGAAAGAATGGCAACATGATAATCCATCTCCTTGTATTTTTCATCTAACAGAACCAACTTTCTGGAAATCAACGAAAAATGAAAAAGTTAAGGTACAGGGAAGATTACTGGGAGGATGTATTGACGTGATAAGGCATTTAGTGGGTACACCGTATGGAGATGTTAATAGTTTCAAAGAAAAGCATATCAAAGGTGAATCTATTATATGGTATTTGGAAAATTGTGAGTTGAATACTACTGATTTACGTAGATCTCTTGTGCAAATGAAACTAGCTGGTTGGTTTGATAATTGTTCGGGCATTCTGTTTGGGAGAAGTGCAGCAAATACTACTGTTAGTAATTATACAGTAGAAGATATTTACGAAGAACTTTCTAAAGAACTTGAAATTCCTATTTTATATGATATTGATTGTGGCCATGTTCCACCACAAATAACCTTCATAAATGGAGCATATGCAGAAGTGGAAGCAGAAAATGGGAAAGGAACTGTTTTACAGATATTTAAATAAATTTGAAATATACGATTCTCAACTTTTAGGGCTTTCCTTATATAGGAGCCCTTTTATGTGTTGTAAAAGCATTACTTTGCAATTAAGTAAGGTATAAAATAAATCACTTATGCTTAATCAACTGCTATATTAAATCATTTAAGGATAAATAGGAGGATAGGATATGTTGTTAAAATGTCGTGATATTATGTCATTAAATACGCTCAAAAAAATGAAATTAATAGCTGGTGAATCAGGGCTTGAACGTGTAATAACTTGGCCATATATTGTACAAACAAACAGTATAGAAAAGTGGATTTTTGGTGGCGAGTTATTGTTTTTTAGTGGCCTTGGATTAGATTGTGATTTTAATAGTTTGTCAGATCTATTAGAAGAAGCTGCTAGAAAAAATGCATCTGGAGTTATTTTTCTACCTAATGAACAAATGAATTCTGAATTAATTACTTCTTTAAAAAGTATAGCTGATCGATTAAAGATGCCAATATTTGAACTTCATAGAGCATCCATTATTGTTGATATTACGAAAGAAATTTCCAATAAAATATTCGAGGGTGAAAATCGCTCTACACTAAGAAGTCAGTTTTTAGAAACGGTTTGTTATGGGAGTCCTGAAAACATTAATCAACTGCTTAATGGTATTAACTTGGACTTGAAGAAACCTTTCCAGGTAGCCATTCTTTATATTGATAATATAGGAACTTATCTAGAACGTTTGAATATGAAGAATCCAGGTTCAGCTACTAAATTCGTAGTATTCTACAGACAAGTTGTGGAGAGTATTGTTGATCGGTATGGTGAGAAGTTGTTAACCATGTACAAAGATGATTATATTTATCTTGCAGAGCAGAT
>DATMFU010000437.1:0-5742 GCA_035556015.1 Niallia sp.
CGGGCTTTGATTATTTTTAAGTAAAAAATAAGGACCACTTCTGATAAAATTAAGTCACCACAACAAAATTACAGAAAGAAGGATCCTTATGTTTAAAAATTATACCATGAATCAATTAGTTTTGCCTTTAGATTTAGAAGTAAAATTACAAAAAAATGATATTGCCTTCCATATTCACCATTTAGTCGAAAGTATTCCAGCTCAAGCATTTGAATCATTTCTTCGAAATACAGGTTGTCCTGCCTACCATCCACGCATGATGCTTAAAATTATCTTATGTGCCTACTCTCAATCTGTATTTTCCGGTCGTAAAATAGAAGCACTATTACATGATAGTATTCGAATGATGTGGTTAGCACAGGGGCATGAACCTAGTTATCGTACGATCAATCGATTCCGTGTTCAATCGGATGTAAAAGAATTAATTCGTCAATGTTTTGTTCAATTTCGTTGCCAGTTAGTGGAGGAAAAGCTTATCGATCAAGAAGCTATTTTTATTGATGGTACAAAGATTGAAGCCAATGCGAATAAATTTACGTTTGTTTGGAAGAAATCCGTAGAGAAGTACCATCAAAGTTTACTAGAAAAGTCCAACCAGCTATACAATGAATTATTAGAGAAAGAAATTATCCCTGAAATGGAACGTGAAAATGATGAAGAGTTATCTCTAGAAGAGCTTACTCGATTGGTTCAAAAAGTGGATGATGTCGTAACGGAATATGATAAACAAATAGAAGAATCTCCTGATGTTTCCGAACGAAAAGTTTTAAGAAATGAACGTAAATATCCAAAACAAGTGCGAAAAGAATTGATTGATTTTGTTTTACGAAAACAAAAATATCAACGGGACTTTGAGATCTTTGGTACACGTAATAGTTATTCGAAAACAGATCTAGATGCGACCTTTATGCGAATGAAAGATGACTATATGAAAAATGGACAATTGAAAGCTGGTTACAACGTACAAATCGCAACGGAAGGTCAATATACACTTGCCTATAGTTTATTTTCAAATCCAACAGATACTCGTACCTTAATTCCTTTTTTAGATACAATCGAAAAAGATTATTTTGAGTTACCAAAACACATTGTAGCCGATGCAGGTTATGGAAGTGAACAGAACTATGATGATATCCTTAGAAATCGTAACCGAGAACCACTAATTACCTATAATATGTATTTGAAGGAACAAAAGAAAAAACATAAACAAAATGAATTCCATCCCGATAATTGGCATTATGATGAAGAAAAAGATGTATACACTTGTCCGAATGAGAAACAACTATCCTATAACTATCAGTTTGAACGAACAGATAAAACTGGATCCAAGCGAGAATTCAAAATATATGAATGTGAAGATTGTTCAGGCTGCCCGTTCCGTTCGTTATGCACGAAAGCAAAAGAAGGAAACCATCGAAAATTAATGGTCAATGAAAAATGGGAACAACAAAAAGAATATGTGAGAGCGAAGCTTTCAGGAGAAAAAACAGGAGCTATCTATCGAAAACGCAAAATCGATGTAGAACCAGTTTTTGGATTCTTGAAGGCTAATTTGCGTTTCACTCGATTTTCAGTCCGAGGAAAATCGAAGGTAGAAAACGAAATGGGATTGGCCTTAATGGCAGTGAATTTAAGAAAATTCACTGCCAACATACCAAGATAATAGAAGAATTAACATGTAAATAGTGAAAAAAGGGAATTTGAGTGTCCTCAAATTCCCTTTTCTCACTATTTGAAGCTAGTTATGTCCCAGCCCCTTATACTAGAACATATTCTGTAAGGTAAATTAATTCGCCATTTTAATGATAGATTGACAATTTGGACAAGTAATAGCGGTTCCTTGTTTAAACTCAATTCTTTTAAAATCTGCTTTTCCAAATTGGGTTGTTGCTTTGTACTTCGAACCACACATACAATCCGTTTTGTCCTTCACCACATGACGAAAACTTGATTTTTCTGTTACTACTGTTGGGTAAAACATTTTACATTCCTCTTTTCTAATTTTTTAAAGGCAAATTAGACAGGAAGTTTTTTCTTTATTACAAGATAGATTTTTCTTTTTTTACAAGATAGATACTATCTTGGCAACCCGGCTACCATTGCATCTGCTTTAGGCCCGTGGCTTTGCGTCTTTTACTTTCGTAAAATTTGCCCAAAATTAATTGTATCATGCTTTTCCACTATTTCAAGATAAAAAATAGGACAATTTTATTATTTTTTTGGGACGTAGTGTATATTATTGGTTAAATTTCCCTATAAAAACTGAAAATTAGTTAATATTTCCTGTCTCTATTTTCTTGATAAATCGGAAGTACTTTATGAGTATAAATAGTAATAGAGGATTAATCGCAAAGGAATATCCTAAATTCCACCATCCATAATGAAAATATCCCCATGGTGGGTCAAGCAAAGTAATCCATTCATAGAAAACAATAATTATATTAAAAAGAAGGATAAAGATGATTCTTCTCATAATTGATCGCTCAAAGGGATAGTAGTTGAGAAAAATAATATTTACTGGTGGGACTAAAAATAAAATATGTAGTAAGGATCCCCAATCTACATCAGATTTACTAAAATACCAATAAGCATGGTATCCAACATCTGCATATAAATCAAAAAGTTGTTGAAAAGCTAATGTAAACATCCATATATGTATAACCTGATTTTTCGTCAATTTCTTATTTACTTTGTATGCAATACTGTTAAATAGGAGGACAGCGATAAGTAATCCAATCATAAATGACTCCTTCAGTAAACTTTCTATGTAAAAGTATGCTCTTTCTTACTATGTACTTGTTTATAAAGATTATCCTTCTCGCATTTAAGAAATTCTTAAATGATTTCTTCATCCTCTATCAATAATTCTTTTAACATTTTTTCTCTATGTTGTAAAAAATACTTGGTGATTTGATAATGTTCGGTTTGTTCATAGGCTACTTCTTCCATTCCTTGGTCGTGGAACTGCAAAATAGTAGCATGAGGATACCCTAATAAAATAGGAGAATGTGTTGCAATGATAAACTGGCAACCTTCTTTCTCTGCTAGTTCATGCATAATGCGCAAGAAAGTTAATTGCCTTTGTGGGGATAGGGCAGCCTCTGGCTCGTCTAACAAATATATGGCCTCTCCTCTAAAACGATGGAGAAACAAGGAAAGAAAGGATTCGCCATGGGATTGTTTTAACAGAGATTTTCCCCCGTATGCTCTATACTTGTCTGGAGCATCTAAATGGTCGATATGGGTAGCAAAATCATAGAATGACTCTGCTCGCAGAAAAAATCCATTCGTAATTTTAGGCATCCAAGACAGTTGAATATACTCACCTAAATCAGAGTGGGAAGCATGAACATCATAGCTATTATTCCGGCCACCACCTGCTGTATTGAATTCACATTGATAAGCTATGGCTTCTAGTAGAGTGGACTTTCCAGATCCATTTTCTCCAACAAAAAATGTCACATTACTTTTTAAATCTAGGGCAGTGAATTGCTTGATAGCAGGGATAGTAAACGGATAATTTTCTTTTGAAAAAATTTGATTTTGTTTTAAGCGAATGCTTTTTAGAAACATAAAGTTATCACTTTCCTTTGCTTTGCCTAAATAGTATGGTTATTTTTTATGCCCGCCTAATAGCTGAGCACGTTTAACAGCGGTACCCCCAGATGTATAAGACACAGCACGTAAAATGGCAGTTGGTCCATGCTGTTTTCGAATTTCATCTACGGTATAGCCGATTTTTCTTCTTTTCCAACCATTTGTATCAAATAAATCGAGTTGGACATCGTAATCCTTCTCCAATTTTGTAATCGCGATGGAAATTTGCCGGACGATTTGCCCACGATAGTTCTCGGCAAAAAGTTCTAGGCAAACACGGTAAATTTCCATGGTGACATTGGTCGGCTGTTCAATTGTTCTGGAACGATGAAAGCCACCGCTAAATTCATCTTTACTATAAGAAATACCTAAACTAATAGTTCGAGCAGCATGATGGTTATTCCTTGCTCTTTTTGCTACTTCTTCACACATTTCGAGAATGACGGATTTGATTTCTTGTTCTTTTTTATAGTCTCGGAGTAGAACCTGACTTTTCCCATAGCTAATTTGTCCTTGCATAATAGGAGCGCCCATTTCCGATAAATCAATTCCCCAAGCATGATGATATAGTTGATTGCCCATAATGCCGAACTTTTTTTCTAATAATCCTAAGTCATAGCGAGCTAGTTGGCCCACAGAAAAAATCCCCATGCTATTCAATGTTTTTTCCACACGTCTACCAATGCCCCACATTTCTCTTAAAGGAGAAACAGGCCATAACTTTTTTTGCACATCCTTATAAGTCCATGTGGCGATACCTTCTTTTGTTCTTTTTGCTTCTAAATCAAGACAGAGTTTTGCTAAGAGCATATTTGGGCCAATTCCAATCGTAGAGGGGAGACCAAAATCACGCATAATATCTTTTTGAATTTGCCTTGCTATTTCCATTGGCGTTCCCCATACTTTTTCTAAGCCACTGACATCAAGAAAGCTTTCATCTACTGAGTAAGTATGAATAGCGATAGGGGGAACATAGCGCAAAAATAATTTTGTTATTTCCGTTGAAACACGAACAAATAAACCCATTTTAGGATCTCGAATAATAATTCTTGGATCATCTGGTATTTCAAATAATCTAGAACCAGTTTTTATATTAAAGTCTTTTTTCATAGCAGGAGATGCTGCTAAGACGACACTGCCTTTTTGGTCTGTATTTCCCACAACCGCAAGATGACAGGTAAGAGGATCCAATCCTTCAAAAACAGCGATAATGCTTGCATAAAAGCTTTTCATGTCTACACAAAGAATGGATTTTTCTTTAAATTGAGTATAATCAAACACAGTAGTTCTCCTTTAATTATTTTGTATGTTTACTAAGGTGTGAAAAGGAATATAGTGAATATGATCATGACAATCCTGTATACGTAGTTCTTTTTTTAGATGGTCCATATAGACCGTTCTACCTGATAAATGCTTAATGGATCCATTTTTAAAAATATCAAATCGAAGAAAAAGATTGTATTCCATTCCTTCTAATAAGAGCAGTTCCATTTCTTGTATTTTCTCTTCTGTTAATATTGGTTGCTTTATTTTCTCTTGTTCTTTCAAAGCTTCTTTTACACTTTCTACATGTTCTGGCAGCATCATCGCTGTCCATTTAATCGCGCCTCGATCTCGAATCATAATTTCATCATCTCCTTGCTGTTTTTATAATAACAGAACAAACGTTCGCAATCAAGAAAGGTTAGCGAAAAAAGTTTTGTTGAATTTTTGCTGAGTGAAGTTAATTCAACGAAGAATAGGGAAATTAGGTGGACTTCGTTTACTTTAAAACTAGTGTTAGTTATTGTGGGACAGTTATACTTTTGAAGTAGTCCAATGTAGGGGATCAAAGCCCTTTTGGTGGCAAAGAAGGGAAAAAGGTAAATGAGAAGGAGGATCAAAGCCCTTTTGGTAGGCAAAGAAGAGGAAAAGGTAAATGAGAGGATGAATCAAAGCCATTTTGGTAGGCAAAGAAGAGGAAAAAGGTAAATGAGAGGATGAATCAAAGCCCTTTTGGTAGGCAAAGAAGGGAAAAAGGTAAATGAGAGGATGAATCAAAGCCCTTTTGGTAGGCAAAGAAGGGAAAAAGGTAAATGAGAGGATGAATCAAAGCCCTTTTGGTAGGCAAAGAAGACGAAAAGGTAAATGAGAGGATGAATCAAA
>DATMFU010000438.1:0-3180 GCA_035556015.1 Niallia sp.
GAAGAAAGGAAGAAAGGAAGAAAGGAAGAAAGGAAGAAAGGAAGAAAGGAAGAAAGGAAGAAAGGAAGAAAGGAAGAAAGGAAGAAAGGAAGAAAGGAAGAAAGGAAGAAAAGAAGAAAGGAAGAAAAGAACGTTGGAAGAAGGAGGGATCATTTTTGGCGATTACAATTACTATGGGGATACAAAAAGGTGGTTGTGGAAAATCAACTACTGCAGGCATACTATCATATTTACTAAGTAGAGATGGTTATAAGGTGTTGGCAATCGATCTGGATTCTCAAGGGAACTTAACAGAACTATTATCTAATCAACCTTCCAATGAATTCATTGGAAAATCAGTACTAGAAGCTATGCAGAAACAAGATGTAAAAAAGTATATTCTACCTATAGAGAAAAATTTAGATTTGTTGCCTGCTACAAATTTTTTAGCTACATTCCCCAGGTGGATATATACCGGAAAGACTTATAAAGGCGATACAATTCCTTTTAAAGGAGCTCCTAGTTTAATTCTAGATAAAAGTTTAGATGGAATCAGAAATGAGTATGATTTCATTATTATTGATACGCCACCTTCTTTATCAGAACAAACAACTAATGCCCTATGTGCTAGTGAGTATGTAGTGGTATTATTCGAGTGCTCTAACTGGTGCTATTCAGCAATACCTAACTTTATGGAGTCTGTCACAAGTGCTAAAAATCATGGTAATAGAAATACTGAAGTAATAGGAATTCTAAGAACATTGAATGACTTAAGAAGAAGTGATGCTAAGGCCTTTAATGAAATGATCACAGAGGATTACCCTGATGAAGTTTTTAAAACGGTTATTACTAGAAGAGCTCCTATTGGTCGTTTAGCCTTATATGGGTTTAATAAAAACTCAGAATTAAAGCAGGCTTTACTTCAATATGAAGAATTTTATAAGGAGTTGATTAAACGTGTCCAAAGTAAACGACATAAAAAATATGAAACGTCTTCAGAAACAGATTACTCCTTCCCAGGCTCTCGCTGAAGAGATTAGTGAGGAAAAAGCTTCTACACTACAACTGATAAGAAAACGAGTCTCATTCGATTTACGAACAGACTTACATAAAGAGTTGAAAATGCAATCTTTATTACAGGAAAAAAACATCTATATATTAATTGAAGAAGCATTAGAGGACTATTTAAATAATATCGGTAAATAATTTGATGCATCCAAACTTGGATACGTAAAATTAATTTTAATAGCAGTTAACATAATGCGTCTTATCCAAAGCAACCAACAAAACAAAAGACGGAATTGGGCCATATTCGGGCAAATTCCGTCTTTTTCCCTTCGGGAAATAATCAAAAATGAAGACTAAATTCAAAAACACTATCTCTTTATTTCTTCTATTTCCTCCTGGATCCTATTCCATTTTCTATTTGACATTCCATACACTTTTGAAGCAATGGACAATGCTTATAACCGCTGTATGGAGTATCTATATGTCTATTTTCTTTGCTTATCTATCCTTTTAAAAAAGAGCATAAGGAAACCTGATATCACCTTCTGATAAAAGGTGATGAATAGTCGGTGCCTATTAGGTTTCAAGGAGTTTAAATTGATATCACTTTTTGGCCCGGGAGATATAGTGTAGATATACCGTAATATCTCTAGAGATATAGTTGTATTCCAAAATTTTTATTGAATTTTTCCTGTCTTTGCACAAACAACGCTAAAAGATTTTTTTCTTTTAGCGTTGTTTCGAGTTGTGATATGGATACATTAGAACGATATATTTGCGCTTTAGTGTCCAATTCTTTTCATCTTTTTTAAAAAGAAATATCTAATATCAGTTTTAAAATATAAAAAACGAATAGAATTTCCATTGTCGAACGTCTTTAGGCTCTTATATTCGATCTATAATACTGTCCTTTTTCTAAAAACGAACTTAACTAAGAGAAGTACCTAAAATCCTCTAAAATAGCCCCTGAAACGTTCTAAATCTAAATTCACTTTAAGCTTACCCATCGGATTGATGTTAACTATAAAAAGACAATTAAATACTAAACAACCTATCCTAGTGTATCGTTAATAAAAGTTTTTTGTATTGCTTCTTCTAGTTCGAATTGTTCCATCCTGGATTTTGCATATCTTTTAGTAACATTTATATCTTTATGTCCAGCAAGTTTCGAGACAACTTCTAAGCCTATTCCTTTATCTATAAGCTTTTGACAAAAAGTATGTCTTAATTTATGCGGATGAACATTATATTTTTTCAACATATATTGAATCGATCTTTCTGTTAATCGTTCATTAGATTTTGAAGTAAATAAAGCATCCTCACTATAAAAAGAGTCACAGTATTTAAGAAGATATTTCTTAGCTTCTTCCGATAATGGAATATACCTTTCTTCACCAGTTAACCCATTTCTAACGGTTAATTGCCTTTTTCTAATATCAATATTCGACTTATTTAGAGAACATAATTCCGAAACTCTAATACCTGTATGAAGTAATAAGTAAACAATAGCTATATTTCTTTCGTGACCATCATTTTTTACTTCTTGAAGTAATTGATTGTATTCATAAGGAGTTAGTATTTCCAATTCTCCCTTTTTTTCTATAGGCATAACTTTAATATCTAAAGTTATTTCTGGACGTTTCAAGAACTTAGCAAACGTTCTAATAGAGCCAAGTATTTTATCGATAGTTATTGGACTTTTGCGCTGTTGCTCTAAAAAAGAGAGATAATCTTGAACATCTTTTTGAGATATATTCTCTAAATAAGTAGGATATTTGTAGAGCCAGTCTTGAAATTTTTTCATTTCACGTTGATAAGTAGTGACTGTATTAACAGATTTCCCTTCTGTTTCAAGCCAGTCTGCAAATTGACTAATAACATTAGATTTTTGCACTTTATCACCCCTAAATCCAGACTTGGTACTTACTTAATATCTTAATTCATAAGAGGAAAGAAGTAAACTTCCACGATAAAATCAAAAAAAAGGATAGTAGTCTAATGACTACTATCCTTTTTGGTGCCTGGCGACGTCCTACTCTCACAGGGGGAGAACCCCCAACTACCATCGGCGCTGAGAAGCTTAACTTCCGTGTTCGGTATGGGAACGGGTGTGACCTTCTCGCTATCGCCACCAGACTATTATGTTTTTATGAGTTGTTCTCTCAAAACTAAATCATATAGGAAGAAAAACAC
>DATMFU010000439.1:0-4133 GCA_035556015.1 Niallia sp.
TTTCCTTTGTACTGTCTGAAGATCCAGTATCCACAATAATCATTTCATCCACAATAGGTTTTACGGATGACAAACATCTCTCTATCACATTCTCTTCATTTTTCACAATCATACAAAGACTAATGGTTATGGGGTAGTTTATACTCATCCCTTCACCTCCACATCTATCATATTAGTCCATATAGAAAAATGTGCTGACTCAAAGGAATTTAAAATACCGTCTATTAAACTATTCAAATAGTTAATAGTAAATAAAGTTAATTTAAATTAGAGTATAGTTTAGCTCTCCAGTTAGGTTTGAGTTTGTAAGATAAATTTGTTGTGTGAAAGTATCATTTAAAAAATGAAAATATTGTCTAACTATCTTATTTTTTTGTAATTTTTTGAATTATTATAGTGTATGTATCGTTATAATGAGGATGTAATAAATCAATCAACAAGGTAGGTGAATCATTTGAAAACATTTAAAGATCGACTAAGAAGAGAGATTATGATAAGTTCTCTGGTTACTATTTTATTAGCAACATTAGTTATTTTTGGTGGTCTTTTTGGTTACTATTACTATACGATTAATCAGGAATCTTCAAAAGAAAGTGATCGAATTACTAAAGAATATAGAAGCATAACCAATTATCTAGATGAAAATCTTAATTATTACAGTGAAACAATATTTGCACGGTATGTCGAAGGGGATTTAACGGATAGAACTCTTTATGAAGAGTATTATCGTTTATTAAGTAGGAAGGAAAAGAATATAAGGATTCGGTTGCTTTTATTGGATAGTAATCAAAAGTTGCTATTTGATAGTGAAAAAAAGGAAGATATAAGATTAGTCCATTTTATACATACAATTATAAACAATAATTCAATGGAAAAAGGTGTGATTCGTAGAACATTCTTTACTCCGCAAAAAGAACATACATTATTATCTTTAAAGGAAATAAAGGAAGATTCTAATATTATTGGCTATGCCGCATTCTTAATGAATGGAAATGACTTTCTACAAGATTCTTCCGAAAACGGTACCCAGTACATAATCTACGATAATTATAGCAATGTTTTCGCAAGTAGCTCCTCCCATTTTATTAATGGTTTCTTGGAAAAAGTAAGCTCAAAAATACTAGATGATAAGCTTACTATTGAGGGAGAAAAGTATTATTCAGAAAAAAGATTGCTAGAACCAAACATAAACTTAATTGTATATAAAAAGCTGGATTCTTTAAGTATTTTGTGGCGGTTTTCATTTATTATCATTACTATTTTAATTCTCTTTTTATTGCTATTTTCTCGATATTCTTCTAAAAAAATTGCTCATAATAACTCGAGGTATGTGGAATTTATATCTAACGAGATGAAGAAGGTTACCGATAATAAAAACTATCGTTTTAAAGTAGAATCAAATGATGAATTCCAATTTTTAAGTGAAAATATTAATCAAATGCTTGATGAATTAGAGATATTGAATCAAAATAATCTTTCCTTGGTTAAAGAAAATTCCATTTCTGAGAGAAAGATGCTTGAAGCACAGTTCAATCCACATTTTTTATACAATACATTGGAAACAATTCGAATTGCAACTTACTATGATACCGATTTAGCTAATAAATTAATCTTAAATTTAAATACAATCTTACGCTATAGCATATCCAAAACGGAAGATGTAGCTACGATAAAGACAGATATTATTTATATTGAAAATTACTTAGGCATTTGTAAAGAGCGGTTTGAAAAATTTACCTACGAAGTTATGATAGATCAACAAATAGAAGAATTCTTGATTCCTAAATTGCTCATTTTACCATTAGTAGAAAATAGTATGAAATATGGGTTTAGACAAAGAACGGATTTGCACTTAAATATAGAAATTGGAAAAAAGGAGAAAAGTGTACTGATTAAAGTAATTGATAACGGTGGTGGAATAGATAATGAAACATTAGAAAAGGTAAATTCGGATGTATTCAAAAAGAATGGTAATCATCATGGATTATATAATGCGAAGAGAAGATTACTGTTAATGTATCCAAATTCCACCTTTCAAATCGAAAGTTTTGGTGAATATACAATCGTTAGTATTGAAGTTAAGGAGTGATTAGCGTGTATCGAGTTCTTATTATAGAAGATGAAAAATTAATCCGCAAATGGTTACGGTTTGGTTTTGATTATGAATCTTTGAATTGTGTAGTAATTGGAGAGGCGAGTGATGGTGAAGAAGGCATACAATTAATCCATTCTTTAAAGCCAGATATCATTATTACAGACATTAATATGCCTAAGAAAAATGCTTTTCAAATGCTAGAAGAAACGAAGTCTCATCTTTGTTCAAAAATAATCGTTTCAGGATACAATGATTTTCCTAATGCAAAAAAGGCAATATCATTTGATGCAGTTGAGTTTATTGTAAAACCAATCAATGAATTAGAGCTAAAAGAAGCAATAAGGAAGGCAATTTTAATGATAGATAGGGTGAAATTGGAACAAAAAGAAGCGCAGAAGATGAGCGAATTGATAAATGGATTAGAAAGTTTATCCGTTGGAATACAATATGACCATTTAGTAAAACAAATGATTTCCTATATAGAAAAAAACTATACAAAGAAGTTTACCTTTGATGAAGTTTCAGATGAACTGGGATATAGTACATCCCTTCTTTATAAAAAATTTAAAGAAGAGACAAAACAAACTTTTAATGAGTATTTAAATCGATATCGTATAAAAAAAGCAATAGAAGCCTTTCAAAAGGGAGAATATAAAATCTATCAGATTGCGGAAAAAGTAGGATTTACAGATTATAAGTATTTCAATCAGGTGTTTAAGAAATATACAGGATTTACCTGTAAAGAATTTTTGGACAAGAAGTAGTGTAGAATTTTCCCTGAAAATATAGAATAATACCATTTGAAAGCGTTTGCGTATGCATTATTCTAAATGTATCAAACGATAAGGAGTGGATAGTAAATGAAAAAATATTGGAAAGTATTAATTTTAGTAGTCGTAGGGATATTTGCACTTGCTGCTTGTTCATCGAAAGATAAAGAAGGTGGCAGTAATGGTGATTCAGATAAACTAGTAATCTATACACCAAACTCCGAAGGGTTAATAAACGCTACAATCCCTGCATTCGAAGAGAAATATGGAATCAAAGTGGAATTAATTCAAGCTGGAACAGGGGAATTATTTAAAAAGCTAGAAAGTGAAAAAGAATCTCCAGTTGCTGATGTTATGTTTGGAGGAAGCTATACTACTTATGCTACTAATGGCGAATTGTTCGAAGAATATGTTTCTTCAGAAAATGAAAACGTGATAGAAGAATACCGTAATACAAACGGCTATTCAACTCCATATACATTAGACGGAAGTGTTCTTGTAGTGAATAAAGACCTAACAAAAGGCATGAATATTAAAGGTTATGCTGATTTAGTAAATCCAGATTTAAAAGGGAAAATTTCTACAGCTGACCCAGTCAACTCTTCCAGTGCGTTCTCTCAATTAACAAATATTCTACTTGCTAAAGGTGGATATGAGTCAAAAGAAGCTTGGGAGTATGTGGAAAAGCTATTTACTAATATTGATGGAAAAATAAGCTCTAGCTCTAGTAATGTGTATAAAACAGTTGCTGATGGAGAAATGGCCGTTGGATTATCCTATGAAGATCCAACAGTGAAGCTATTGAATGATGGGGCTAATGTGGAAGTTATTTATCCAGAAGAAGGAACTGTTTTCTTACCAGCAAACTCTGCCATCGTGAAAAATGCACCAAATAAGGAAAATGCTAAGAAGTTCATCGACTTTATTATTTCGAAAGATATACAAGAAGTACTTGCTAAGACAACGACAAATAGACCGGTTAGAGATGATATAGAATTTGGCGAAAACATGAAGCCTCTGTCTGAAATAAAATCATTAACAGAAGATTATGAATACGTAACGAAGCACAAAGATGATATTGTTCAAAAATATAATGAAGTTTTTGTGGATATTCAATCTAAGTAATAGGACATAGGAGGTAAGAGTATGAGCATTATTAAAATTGAACATGCAAAAAAGGAATATGGCGGAGTTGCTGTTATTGAAGATTTGAATGTGAACATTAAAGACGGGTCCTTATTTACCTTATTAGGACCCTCCGGATGTGG
>DATMFU010000440.1:0-3425 GCA_035556015.1 Niallia sp.
ATTAATGTCGTCTATAAAACTTTTATCAATTTTAATAATATCAATTGGTAATGATTTTAAATAACTTAAGGAAGAGTATCCCATACCAAAGTCATCTATGGAAATTAAAAATCCTAATTCCTTTACTTTGGATAATACTAACTTGGCACTCTCAATGTTCTGCATAATCGTTTCCGTTATTTCTAGTTCTATATTAGCAGTGTTTAAATTCAATCTATTAATTTCTCCTTTTAGGAAATTGATAAATTCACTGTGTTGGAATTGTCTTGCAGAAATATTCACAGCCATTTTTATTGGGGTTGCACCACAAAGATCCCATTTCTTTTTTTGTGTAAATGCTTCTGTAATGACCCATTCTCCAATGGATAACATTAGGTTTGTTTCCTCTGCTATAGGAATAAATTCAGCTGGTGAGATGGAACCATATTTGGAATGATTCCACCGGAGTAATGCTTCCACTCCTGTCACTTTCCCTGATTTTACATCAATTTGTGGTTGATAATGTAATTGAAGTTCTTTATTCAAAATAGCTTTTCTAAGGGCCATTTCCAATTCCATTTTTCTCGAACTTTTTACAGCGAGTGAACAAGAATAAAACTGATAATTATTTTTCCCCTCATCTTTAGCAAGGTACATGGCAGCATCAGCGTTTTTTATTAACGTTTCTTGATCTAGTCCATCAATTGGGTACATGCTTATTCCGATACTTGGAGTGACAAAAAATTCATCGTTATTGATGATGATGGGTGATGAAAACTCTTCAATAATTGCTTTTGCAATGGTAGCTGTTTCTTCTCTTGTCTTGTTTTCTAATAGAATGAGAAATTCATCTCCTCCTAATCGTGCAACAAAATCATGTTTTTCCAATACTGATTTTATTCGAGAAGCAACGCTTTTTAAAATAATATCTCCCGTGCTATGTCCTTTCGTATCATTAATTCTTTTAAATTGATCTAAATCAAAGAATAAAATGGACATCGCTTCAACGTATGTTTTGGATAGCTTAGAATGTAAATAGCTCATGCATCTATTTCTATTTGGAAGCTCTGTTAAGCTATCTTTATAAGCTAAACTTTTTATCATGCTGTCTGCTTTTTTTCTTGCGGTGATATCTCTACCGACAAGTAGGACAGATTTTTTTCCGTCAAACAAAATAGGCATAAAGGAAATGTCTAAAATTTTTGTATCTCTATTAACTGTAATAAATTCTAATTCTAAACGAGTATGTTTCATGTCTTTATCTTTTATTCGATTGTATTCCTTTAAAACACGATCATAGTCTTTTATGGATAAAAAATAATTAATTGGTTTACCTATTATTTCATTTACACTTTTGGCCCCTAAAATTTTTTTCCCTGCCTCATTAATATAATGTAATTTATATTGGTGAGTGACAGCAATTATATCTGGAGACATCTCTACTAAAGAACTAAATTTATCTTCATTTTCCTGACTATTTGTAATGTCCATTAAAACACTTGTAAACTCTGATAAATTACCACTTTCATCGTATAATGCGCTTCCCCGGTCCTTTATCCAACGAATATTTCCATCGGGTTGAAGTATTCTATATTTACTAAGTACCTCATTTTGCTTATTTTTTAATTTTTCTTCTCTTTGCTTTAACAGGTATAAGTCATCAGGATGAATGACTTCTCTCCACAAATTGATGTTTTGCTGGAATTCATCTAATGATCTGCCGTATATTTTTTCTATTCCAGCAGTAACTAATAGCTTATTTGCCTTTAAATCAAGATACCATATAGCGATATCAGTTGTTTCAAAAATGGATTGTAACTTCATATTACTATGTGACAACTCACGGATGATATTTGTTATCTTTTTGATAATTACCACTATGCTGATGATACTCGAAAATGTAATAACTATATGAAAGAAAATAAATATAGGTTTTATGGGATGGAAAATGTTTAATACTAATGAAGTAACAACAAAAAAACATAAGGCTATAATCCATTTTGCTAAGTTGTTTTTTTGCATTTTCAAAAATCTCCAATCTGAAGCTTCCTTGCAATTTTTCGTCTTATACCCAATTTATCGGTAATTTCTCCAAATTTTACAGTAAACTGATTTCCTTTTTTTCTATAATGTGGTCAAAATTACCCCAACAGTAATAAGCGCAATTCCAATTCCATTTAATAGACTTATTTTTTCACTAAGAAAAAAGACAGCAAGTAAAGTTGCGATCACTACACTTAATTTATCTACAGGAGCAACTTGAGAAACTTTTCCACTTTTTAAAGCTAAAAAATAAAATAACCAAGAACTTGCCCCAGCAATTCCACTTAATACAATAAAGAGTATATTTTTTTTATCCGATATAATAGCTGGTATTTTATGAAGATTCCCTTCTATTGCTACAACCATAATTAAAAAGAAAGCCATTATGATGGCTCTAATAGCTGTCGCAGTATTCGAATCAATGTTTTGCAGTCCAATTTTTCCAAAAATGCTCACTAAAGCAGCACATCCTGCAGAAATTAATGCATACACTAACCATGACATATTAATCTACCTCGCTTAATAAGGATATAAATCTAGAATGTACCATTATGCTCGAAAATATCACGATTATAATAGCTATATCATTTCTCCGTGTCAATCGAAGCAATCGTTATCATCTAGATATAAGACATTATGTTATAGTAAAATGAGAAAAAGAAAGGCAGGTATAGAAATGGCAGGCAAGAAATATTATGTGGTTTGGAAAGGTCGAAAGCCAGGTATTTTTCAAACATGGGCTGAATGTGAAAAACAAACAAAAGGATATAAAGGTGCAGCTTTTAAATCCTTTCCTTCTTTAGCTGAAGCGAAAGAAGCATACGCAAATGGGAGAAGTGAATTAGGGATTGCTTCAAAGAAACCTTCAACTAATAAACAAGAGGCTAGTTTGAATGCTATTGAGGAAGATAGTATTTCTGTAGATGCTGCATGCAGTGGTAATCCGGGAATGATGGAATATCGTGGCGTTCATACTAAAACAGGTGAAGTATTATTTCATTTCGGTCCGGTTTTAGGTACGAATAATATTGGGGAATTTTTAGGAATTGTCCATGCCTTATCCCTACTCCAAAAAGAAGGAAAATCAACTACGATATACAGCGATAGCATGACAGCTTTAGCGTGGGTACGAAATAAAAAAGCAAATACCACCCTTTTTAGAGATTCCCGAACAGAAGAACTTTGGAAAATGATTGAACGAGCAGAGAAATGGTTAAAAGAACATACATATTCAAATAAAATATTAAAATGGGATACGAATAAATACGGAGAGATTAAAGCTGATTTCGGGAGAAAATAAACGATCCTTCCTATTTATGAAAGTCTATTCTATCTAATAACAAAAACCAGATGGAGTTTTCCCCACCTGGTTTTTGTATTATTTGTCTATTAATACTTTGCCA
>DATMFU010000441.1:0-8357 GCA_035556015.1 Niallia sp.
GTGGGCAAGCTGAATATTTAAGAGTGCCATTTGCCAACTTTACTCATTTCAAAATTCCAGAGACTTGTGAAGAACCAGATGAAAAGTTAGCAGTTATTGCCGATGCGATGACTACTGGTTTTTGGAGAGTTGACAATGCAGGCGTAAAGGATGGAGATACCGTTATAGATACACCACCTTCATTGAGTGAACAAACGACTAATGCATCAACATCAAGATTTGTGTTTAAACCGTCATTTGAAAAGACAATTACTGTTGGGTTTTGAACAATTTGATGTACAAATGGAAAATACAGCATTCGATTTCTTTTTGATTTGAACCATGTCCTATCTGTAGCTTTCAAAAAGTCAAAAGTGAGCGTTCCATTTTCTAGCTTTTGATAACCTGTTTTACCAGCATACTCATGTTTATTTTTAAGCTTAGCCACTATGTATTGAATCCCTAATAAGTGACACAGGTTTTCTTCTTTGAAACGCAGTTTAATCGATGGTCTATCGGTATCATCTAATTCAAAATGAAAAACTCTTCCACATAAATGTTCCTTGTAAAACTCTTGGAATAGTTGAAGGGAAACGTCTTTTATATTTGGTTTTTTCTGTATCGTAAGTAAATCTGTAACTGATAACATTTCTTAATTTCCCCTAAAACGAAAAATTGACCCTGGAAACATCATCTCCATTATTACACCCTAATAACAAGAAAATTGAAAGAAAAACCGTTGATAAAAGTTTCATCCACTTAAGATTCATCTTACCGCCGCCCTTTCGATTGTTGTAAATTCTAAATTATTTTCTAGGTTGGTTAACAACTAACCAACCTTTTGTCTCGCATAACTATTGTTGTTTTACCTTGAGTTTATTCTTCTTGAACACGTGTTCTTTTATTGTATTACATTACCTCTATATGGATCTTGACTTTGCATGTAGTTAGAAAATTGCTGAACCGATTGTTGAATAGTTTGTGGAGTTTCTTTTTCCAAACCGTACCATCCGTTTTTAAACATTAAGTTATATAGATTGCGGTGACAGTCTTCTGTTTCTTGGGAAACAGACGCTATTGTACGATACAACGATCCATGGCTAGCTTCTTTTAATGCAGTCGAGTATGAGGAAGATATATATTTTTCCGTAGTTAAGGCATCGTTTAGAAAATCTCTATCGTTCATTTGCGGCGTCTTAGGGACTGGTGTTTCAGGATTTTTAATCCTATTTGGAGTATTATTTTCCACTATAGTTTCCTCCTTATTGATTCATATTTTGTGAAGGTTGAGATACATACTGTTGCATCTGTTGAAGCAGCTGTTGATAGTGTCGATCATGCATTTGTCCAGCTTGTTCAAGTGCTGCTCTTACTTCGGGATTTTGACATTGTTGAGCGAAAAAATGCATTTTCTTCATCGCAAGTAAATTCCAGCTTAACATATCGTTTACATAGAGATGATCCTTTGTTGACATTATTTCAGGCGGTTGTGTCATTAAAGCTTGTGCTTGTTGATTATTCATACCCGTCTGCATTTGTTGCATGATGTTTCCTCCTGTTAACAATGTTGTAATCACTTTAGGTAGATTGCCACACAGCGGTCAAAAATATGCAGGTATTTTAGACTAGTTTTAAAGACCCCCCCACCTCTAGATAGCATTAAATACTCCCCACCTATACTTAGGTGGGGAGTATTTGTGGCTAAACTAAATATTAATTTATCCTATTCCAGACCCTGTTTAAATCTAAGGGGACATAGACTTTATCACCATGAATTTCCTTATGTATGATAGGATTGGTAAAACTTTCATCTAAATAATTTTCAATTATTTTCTTATGTCTAGCTCGTGGTTTTGTTCCTAAAATATTTTCAGTATAGTCCTTGTACATTACTAATGTATACCTCGCTTTTTTCACCATTTTCTTGTTTATAGAATTCGCTGTATTAGAGGCAACAGGGGATTTATCCGTCATGTTAAAGAAAGAAAACCAACCATTAACAGCAAAGGATCTAAACTTGACGGTTGCTTCAATTAAAGAGTCTCAGACTGTTATTATGGATGGTGTGATAATGGATGAACCACTTGCGACGATTGGACGAAGCCGTGCTTGGTTACACACTGAATTAGAAAAACTTGGTGTAACGGTAGAAAATGTTTTTCTTGGACAAGTTAATTCCTATGGAGAGTTAACAGTTGACCTGTTTGACGATCAATTACAAGTCGCATCTCCTCAAGAAAGACCTTTAATTCTTTCGACCATGAAAAAGTGCCAAGCAGACTTAGAGCTGTTTGCTCTTGGAACCGAATCAAAAGAAGCTAAGCAAATGTATAGTAAAAATAGTGAAAAACTACAAGAAGCTATTGATAAAGTGATGCCTATTTTAAAAGGATAATGGTTTATTTCGCTATCTTGGATGATCTTAAGACACATAACAAAAAAGTAGTACCATTTTTTTATATAATATCATTAAGTCGAATCTTGAAAATAAAATCTTTGGAAAAATATTTTTTTAAAATTGATTCGGGTATATGTATATATAGAAAGTTTTTCTTCAGCCGTTAAATTTAAAAACGCTAGGAAATTTTTTCAACTAAATATTCTGCTACAAATGATGTAAATACTCTAGAAGGAAGTCGTGATACCTATTCGTTAGTAGGGAAAGAGCAGAAGTATCAAAATCGTATTTATGTTATCGCCTAGTGTAAAATAAAGGGAGTAAACTGGGAATGCACCTATATCATATATTATAATTGAATAAATTTAATGTCTATCTGCAAAAACTGCCTCACCTCGGGTAGTTTTTTTGTATCATTAATAGACATTTTCCTTTAAACAGGGTTACTTGACCTACAAGGGCTAGGGTTATTAGTTATCGTTTTTTTGCGCTTATGTTGCGTCTACTTGCACTTCAGAAGTTATATTCAGTGAAGTAAAAGTTGTCTATAATTCTAACGTTTTTGGCATATACATAGAACACGTCCATTTAGACAGGAGAGTTCTTAATAAATGCCATATTTTATGAAAGCAGTTGCTATTCTTGTAGGCAGCATGTCAATAGCGTTGGGAATAAATACTTTTTTAATACCAAACAAAGTTTTAGATGGCGGAATTATTGGCCTAGGTTTAATTATTAGTTATTTATTAAATACAAACGCCGGGTTCACGATAATGGTATTGAGCATCCCCATTTTTGCTCTAGCTTGGTTTAAGTATCGTTCATATTTTTTTAATAGTTTGCACGGTATGCTTTTATCATCATTTTTTATTGACCTTTTTCATAACGTTAATCAAGTTCCTATAAAATTTTCACCAATTCTTAGTTCATTTACAGGTGGTGTATTCATTGGTTTTGGCATTGGTCTTATGCTTCGCTTCGAGACAAGCACAGGTGGAACAGATTTATTAGCCCAGTACTTTTCTGAATTCATTAAAATTAATGTTGGGATCATCATTTTCATTATGGATGTTTTTGTTATTTGTCTTGGGGGTTTATTCGTTTCAACAGAAACTTTCTTTCTTTCGGCTATAACTATTTCATCTGGTGGAATAACTACAAGCCTTTGCACTTGGAATTTTAAAAGCAATGATTATTGACCAAGTAATTCCAATTAATAACAATTAGGCAACTGTCTAGTCATTGGACAATCGCGGAGCATATGATGAAATTGTTATTATCAAATAGGTAAAAATCATTAACAAGGATGTTTTAATAAAAGGTTTGTGTCATTTTGAATAATTTACTTTTGATAAGTCTATTATCAATTACCGGAGGCCACTTACCTTTTCATAACCAGAAGCATTAACGAAATTTACCTATTTGTACTTTTAAACATGTCGATTGTTTTTTGAATATTATGGATGAAAATTATGGTCGGGAGATGAAGAGGAGTGGAAGAAGTAGAAGAAATACAATATCGTGAAGAGTTGCTGAAATGGTGTGATAACATTTATTTGCATTGGGAAAGAATGAAACCAAGGTTTTCAAAATTATTTGATTTGAAGACCTTAGAGGAATGGGAAGAGTCATGTCGTGGGTTGAAAGAAAAATTACAGATAGATACAGAAGCTGATCTTGATGAATATCACACAGCAAAAAACTTATATGAACAGTGGGAAATGTTGTATGGAGAATCAATAAGTGGTAAAGAAGACGTTAATTCCGATGTGAGGGAAGGTGTGGAGTTGTCCACTCAATCTGATCGCGAAATCGAATTGTCGGATCGGGAAAGTGATAAAGAGGACGAACTTATAAGGGTGACAATTAATTTGGAAATACCGAGACAGGATTTAAGGAAAATTTTATTAGACTATAAAATGGAAGTCTAGCCATCCCAAATAGAGAGGGGTCAAAATTCGTATAGAGAAAACGCCAAACCCTATGTTCAAGGTGTTGGCGTTTGTTCATTTTTTACTCTTTATAAATAGTTATTTACACAACACTATTATTAAATTCCAAGTATCAAAAACCAGACAAGCAAGATCTCAATCTTCCAGAAAGTCCAGTAGACGTCCCAACATCTTTAAAAATAGATGGGGAAATTTTATGGGATAATTTACATGAACTCGGATTTGATCAACAGTGGTTAGATAACCAATTAACTACTAATGGATATAATAATGTAAAGCGTATACTCTATGCAGATTGGCGAGAGAGTGAAGGCATACATGTAAGTCCTAAATAAAATTTGTTAGGATAAGAGCACATCAATTTTCTTGATGAATATAAACTTTAGTCTTCAACAATCAGGCGCTTTAATGAAGTAACTAAAGCATAATTTTTCACTTATAACACCGAGAAATTAGACTTTTTATATTTTGATATCCTTAACGTTGTAAATCCGCATTTTCCTGACGCTACCCCTCCTATAAATTGTAACATTTTAGGAGGGGTAAATTCACTGGGAATTAGAGTAAAGATTTTTAATAAAATTCTTAAATTAAGTACTGATTATTTTTATACCTATAATAACCAGTATTTTTAGATTCAATACTTAACAATACTTATGTATTGAATTTTAAACAAATCCTTTATTAATACGATTTTTAATAAACGAAATTTTCCGTCCATTGATTTAGTTTACATAATATCGAAATCAAACCCCAATTTTGGGGTAAGAGGATCAAAAAAAAGCACCTTCAAAAAAAGATGCTTTACTTCCAATATTCATAATGATTTGCAATGAAGATCTGTAAATAATCATTAAAATTAATTTCCGTTAACTCTCTGACATTACTCCATTCAAAATACTTAATATTGCTAATCAACGAGTAGAATTTAGGGTTTTTTAGAAGGCTAATTATTACTGAATTTCTAATTTGATACTGTTTTGATTCTGAATCAGGTTTATTTTCAATAATATTCCGAATAACACCGAGTAAGAGATCTGTTATCTCCACCCCTATTTCTTCCCCTTTTGGCACTAACTGACTTGTTAATACCACATAATGTTCTCCCCGATACAATGATTGAATATTGAGCTGCTCTTTTATTAAATCATTTAACTGAAAGCTTTTATATTCTGTAGAGTCTTCTATGTAGATGTCAGTTGTGATGTCTACAGTACGACCATATCCCCTCAAAAGACCATATATTATACGTTCTGGGAATTTTGTATAAATCATCCTATCGATTAAATCCTCACCAAATCCCCTTCTATTCGCTAACATTGAGTAGTCATAATGAATAACGTTAAATTTAAGCAAATGATGATATTCAGCAATAAGATTTAAAGCCTTAACGATATTTGTACGATAATCAGCTTTACCCGTAACATCTTTCCAGTGAAGCTTTACGGTTCCATCTCTTAATTGTTGGGATAAAAGCTTCAATTTCTGGTAAAGAATAGATCTTAGAAGGAATTGAAAGTCCACCCATAAGATTAGGTTTATCCTTTCTTTTCCCACTCTCATCAAAAAACACTTTTATATTTTCATTTTGAACCATCATTTTCCCCTCTTCGGAAGGTTGACAAAGAATATATTATTAGGTAATATTGGTTTACATATCAGTTCTCACTCTGGTAGTGCGAACTATATAAAGACAAAACATTCACTCATCCTGGTGATGCGTGAAATTTGTTGCTTACCTAACTGCCTACCTTGGTAGTTTTATTTATTTTCTTTTCTTACATAATAGCATGATTTAAAATTTTCAAACACTTCCTAATTTCAGGGAAGTGTTTTTTATAGTTAAAACAATAATATAAATCGGACAATACTTTAATCTGACGATAAATCGAATATCAGTTCCATCTGTCCAAGCTTTCTATCTTTCTATACAATAACGGTAAATGAGATCGGAGGTTTTTACTATGAGTGGAACGGACGGAACACTAACTGTAAGAGATATGACGAACCGTTTGAACATTGGTGACAGTACATTGCGTAAATGGTGCTTATCTTTAGAAGAACACGGTTATAACTTTTACAGAACGGATCAGAACAAGAGGATATTCACGCAGCAAGACTTAATCGTTCTCCAACAATTTCAAAAACTTGTTCAAGAGAAAAACATGTCAATGAATAACGCTTCTTTAGTAGTAACAACAAAGCATCAGAAGGCACCGTTCTCTGATGAGACGGAAATAGAACAGGTAATTGAACAGGAAAACAACGTTCCTTCAATGCGTTCTGATAATCAATTTATCGAACGTTTGATGACATACATAGAACATCAAGAAGAACGCCAAAAACAGCAAGAACAGTTTAACAAAGCATTATTGGAACGGTTAGATCAACAACAGAAATACATAGAAGAACGGCTTAATAAGCGTGACGAAACACTGATCCAATCATTAAGGGAAGTCCAGGAGACAAAGAAGCTAATTGCAGCTGCAGAAGAGAAAAGGGAAGAAGAAAGCAAGAAAGGGTTCTTTCAACGCTTATTCGGTAAATAACAGTGGATTTAAGGATACGTGGTGTTTTGATTTATGAATGCGATACTTGTGGTACATTCTTCAACACTTGGGTCGTGTTAAGTCGGTGTTAGCGCTTTTGTTCCTAAAAATATGTTAATCAACTGTTCCAGTTCGCTTAATTTCCACCTTTATATTTGGTTTTATCTTTAGTGCTGAATATTTTTGTCTTAAATCTTCCTCAGTTAAATAGGAATATTTTCTAACACTTCTTATTTTTCTTCCGATGCCAATGGGATCCGTATTTAAATTTTTTAATTCCTCAAGTATATATCCAAATTCTTTGTTTAGGGCTTCTCCAATTAGTTGCTCCATTTTGTTTAGTGAATCTTTATTTTTCACAGAAGTAGATGGTTGTAATTCTAATGTTGAAACGGAAATCATTGCATTTAAATGAACCAATTCTTCGTTCTTTATTTCAATGTTTCCTTTGTACTTTATTGGATGAAGTGTAATCTTATAAATATCACTTTTAGGAAGGTTGAGTTCGGCCATACCTCTTTTCTCTAGTTCTTCAGCAGCAATCTCTACAGTTATATCCCCTAAAAATGCCTTATTATTTGTGAATAATTTTATGTAAAGGGTGTTTATCAACGAAATAGATCCAACAATTTTATCATCTTTGAATAATGCAACACCATCTATAGAAGGTGCTACCCCATTTGCATTTTTTATCATGGGTAGGGTAGGATCGATACCAATTTCATATAGTGTGGTTATAAAATCATGTAAGTTGGAGTTGACTAACATTTCTTTCTTTTCGTGTTTATCCAATAGTTGATAGATATAGGATCCCATTTCGGGATATTCTTCATAGTTTTTATTTTTAATCGTCTCCTCAGCATTATCAGTAATGGCCAAAAAGATTAAATCACTGATACTGCTATCTCGTTGCATAGTATCCAGAAAAGAAGAAATTCCTACTGTTTCTGCCATATTTTTATTAAACAGTATGGTCCTTAATTGACCAGACGTAATATCATGGCTTGTCTGTTCCTCTAGTTTTTGTCTGATTTGTTTATTAGTCGTTCCGTCGGCAGAAAGGGTTACACTTGTCTTTTCTTCGTTTCGGTCAAATTGTAACAAACTGATAGTGCCTTTGTATGTATTGTCATCAAGCAAGTCAAAACCAATAATCGTTGAAATTCCTTGCATTTCTATTATTTTTTCAGGGGCCATACATGCAGTACAAAGAAGAGAACACAGCAGAATAACAATTTTTTTCATTCTTTCACCTCCGTCTGGAACGAGTATTGATTTTTGATTTTATAATGGTTATTCCATACAAGAAAATCGGATAGATAAACCACAGAAAAAATCCAATTTTGCCAATTTGATCAAAAAAATAATTATTATCTACTCTTTTAGTAATTAAAAAACTGCAGATAAAAGGGATAATGGAGATGAGCCATATTCCATATTTCTGTTTTATATGAAAAATCTGTTTAATACCCATGGAAG
>DATMFU010000442.1:0-3141 GCA_035556015.1 Niallia sp.
TGTTGGTTTGGAATTCCCTCAATGAGTCAATACCCATAGCAGAATCTTGGTATAAACTTGTATAAACCTCTTCAAATGAATTTACTGCAATGTAATTGACCCTAATTGTCTTACCTGCCCCAAGGTCTATAGATTTATCTGATGGAGGTCTAAAATCTGGATCAATTTCATCTTTTTTCCATTCAATGAACCATATATTATTAACAATTTCATCGCTACCACCGCTTACTATTTCGGAAATATCCGAAAGGATATTTCTAATATTTGTGTCGTTTACTGCATAACCAAGGAAGATAATTGGATGCTCCATAAAATAAGTTAATAGTTTTGCTATTAAGTATTTTTGTTTATCCTCAAATTGTTCATAATCTTCGTGAGAAATAATGATTTCTTCTGGATGGGAGGTAGAGCCGTGTATTTTCAATATATGGCCAATGTTAGTGGCCTCTTTTTTGCTAATAACTTGTTGCCCTATTACTACTTTGAAATCCTCAAATATGGTTTCTAACAGGTTATCATAATTAGTGGTAATGATGGCGTGAGGTTTTAGAGATCTTAATCGCAATAACTCTTCTTTATGTAGGTTATCTTCTAATCTAAAATCTTTCATTAAGCCGTCCAAGTATTGGGAAACTTGGGATTTAAGAAAGATACTTTTTGCATAAGAGTGGTCATAAAGTTCTTTAGGAAATAAACCAGCATGATGATGTTCCCATCCATATTTTTGGTATTGTTCGACTAAAGATGAAGCTACTTTTGGTAAGTCATTGGCGTTATTCTGCATAAAAAATCCAAGAGGCATACTGATGATAGGATTAAGCTCAATTAGTTTTTCTAATAAACCAATCCAATTAGGAGAACCATAGTATCTCCTTGCAAGTCCAGATCCAATAAATAAAATAGGTCTAGTTCCACTGTCGTCTAAGACAGTCCTTAATCTTTCCAATGAATCATCCAAATAGTTCTTATAAATAGACATTTAATACCTCCATTAAAATAAATGACATATAACAATGTATTCTTTGAAATTGAATCGAATGGATAAAATGCTATTAACTTGCTCTCTTATTAAATTGGAAATAAAAAAGAATTTTCTTTAAAATTCTACATTAATCTACCAAATTCCTCTCTCTTCAAACCTTTACTTAAATAATATAAGGAAAGACGCTACATTTTATTTGATTGCTATTAATTTAGAACAATTTAATTCTTACATCTTGTTACTCCTGGCTACCTCGCTATGAGTCTATTATTTCAAGTATTATTTATATTTATGTACATGCGAAAAGGTATTTAGTTTTAAAGTCATAGAGAGAACATTATAGAGCATCTTCTTAATGTTCATCATGGTATTAAGTAGAAGCCTAGTTTGCCTATTTTATTTATGTTTATTAGTTATGAGACTAGCCCAATTTATCTACTATATAGAGTATTAAAAATTAGGTATTGGACTCATCCAATAGATAGCAGGAGGATTAGTAATGAATAAGAAAGATAGGGAGTTATTAATAGATAAGGCAGTAGAGGATTTTGGAGCAGTCTTGCATGATTTTAGGGTTAAAAACAATTTAACTTTACAGGATATGGCAGAAATTACTGGCGTGTCTTCTTCTTACGTTTGGAGAATCGAACAAAACAGGCGAAAACCAGAGTTGGAGATTCGTGTTAATTTTATGACTTTAGGTATGGGATGGACGACAGAAGATGTTTACCTCTATTTAGATAAGTACATTGCAAAAACAAAGGCACAAGCTAATTCAGACTAATGCAAGATGAAAGGGCTACTAATGAAGGGATAACTTCCAAGATTAGTAGCCTTTTGCATTATCTAAGCGTCAGGAAATCAGGATGACCGAAACATAAACCATTAATATTGTTGTAAAAATAGATAAGCTAGGGACTTTATAATAGAAAAAAACTCCCTCGATTGTGAAAGTCTTGGGATGAATGAAGTAGGATGTGATTCATCTCTAATAGGTAAATTCAAAGGCTTCTATTGGTAGGAAAGGAGTAAGGCACCCTGTATTGCTCAGAGCATCCAGTTAAAGAATTATTAGCAGTTCAATTAGCCTTTATGTGCTAAGAGAGGATGTGTGGCAAGTAATTACCTTAAATAAAAAAGAACCAGGTAACTCTGATTCTTCTAGGGCAGGTTAAAATGGACAACCTACTATACTCTAATTCTGTTCACTTTGTTTTCTTCTTATCTGCTTCAATGAGTCAATAAAATTATTATCATCTTCTCTTTCCAAAACTTTAAGAATGGTTTGATCGTCTAAATCGGTATGCACAGCCAATTTAACCATAGTTTTTAGTTTAACCTCTACTAGCCCGTCATCAAATCCGTTTTGTCTGCCTATTTTATAACCATAATGAAAGCTCTCCTTTAATTGATTCTTCATGCTTTCTAAGAGTCTTTGGTTAGATTCTCCAAACTCATCAATGTAATTATCATAAGATTTTTTCAGACTAAAAGAGTCTAGCAAATCATCCATATAGCCACTCATCATAACACCTCCACATTTATATCAGATTATCTATGCCTATTATAACTGATTTCTGGTTTGATGCCTCTGGAAAATCAGTATGACCGAAACCTAAACCATTAATATTATCCTAATAATAGATAGGGTTTTACTCTTCAAAAAAGAGAAGGACTCCTTGATTGTAACCTACCATTAGGAGATTTTTAAGCTAGGGCGTACAAAAATAACGACAGAAATAGAATTCTATTAAATAAGTGCTCTATTTCTCTTAGTGCAACCCAAGTTAAACTTTTGGGATTGGGATTGGCTAGTAAATAAGGGCAGAGAATCTAACTTCTTCTTATATAAAATAGCTAGTTTTTTCTGCCCAATGAAGCACAGAATACCTAACTGTTAATTATCTAGTCTGAATTTGGTTGAACAAGCTACTACACCTAAGTAGATATATTCATAGGTTCTGGGGCCTAGTATAAAGCATCAAATGTAGAAAGGATGCTTTATCGTGAATAAATTAAATCAAATGAATCAGGCAAACAAAGAAATATCTATGTTGGTACAACCATACAAACGAGGCTTTGAAACAAAAATAGAAGCTATGAAACAAATTAAAGCTATCTCAACCTATTTCAACACAGTGAATGAATATAGCTCTAGT